>LFJI01000364.1 GCA_001235855.1 Candidatus Burkholderia brachyanthoides | reverse complement strand
TTGGCCCGCTCATGCAAAAGACAAGATGTAAACACATTGCATCGAATGTAAACAGGCCCTAGCGTCTGCGACGACACCACCACGACCATTTTCGGAGCTCACTCGATGCAAGTTTGGCTGAACGACCTGCAACACCTGCTCGCGCACGGCGACGCCGTCGTGCTCGTGACGGTCGCGCGTGTCGAAGGCTCCGCGCCGCGCGAGCCGGGCACGAAGATGATCGTCACACGTGAAGATGTGCGCTACACCATCGGCAGCGGCCATCTGGAATGGAAGGCCATCGAAACCGCCCGGCGCGTGCTGAAAGACGGCATGCGCAGTCAGCGCACGTGGAAGCTCGAGCGTTTCGCGCTCGGGCCGAGCCTCGGCCAGTGCTGCGGCGGCGCGGTGGTGCTAGCGTTCGAACGGCTCGACGTGTCCGACCTCAACTGGGTGACGACGCTCGCGAAACCACCGCGCAAGGGATATCGACCGTGCGCAGCGTGTCCTTCGCGCCGAAGCCCGATGCGGTGATGCTCTCCGACCCCGAACCGGGCGCGACCGACGCCGACTGCCTGCTGTGGGACGGCGCCGATTTCGACGAGAGCGGCGCGCTCCTGACCGAGACGATCGCGCCGCGCGACTTCAATGTCGTGCTGTTCGGCGCGGGTCATGTGGACGCGGCGCTGGTGCGCGTGCTGGCCACCCTGACGTGCCACGTGACCTGGGTTGACGAACGCGACACGGCCTTCCCCGCCGCGCAGTTCGTGCCGGACAACGTGACCATCGAGCCCAACGACGCGCCCCGAAGCCGTCGACCAGGCGCCGCCCGGCACCTACTTCGTCGTGGTGACGCACAACCATGCCGTCGATCTCGCGCTCGTCGAATGCATCCTGCGGCGCGGCGATTTCGGCTTCTTCGGCATGATCGGCTCATACACGAAGAAGAAGCAGTTCAAGCACCGGCTGGTCGCGCGCGGGATCGATCCTGCAAAGATCGAGCGGATGGTGTGCCCGATCGGCATCGACGGCATCGTCGATAAAGCGCCTGAAGTCATCGCCGTTGCAGCGGCAGCCCAACTGCTGCAAGCGGTCGAAGCCAACACGCACGCGCGTGCGTCGTCGCAACAGACCGTCTGAAGCCACAGACGGAAATCGTAAGCCCCAACAGAAGAAAGCCCATGAATCCCACACTCGCCCCAAGATTGCGCGCGCACCGAAGGCGGAGCTGCATATCCATATCGAAGGTTCGCTGGAACCCGAGCTGATTCTCGACCTCGCCAAACGCAACGGCGTGAAGCTCGCCTACGACTCCATCGATGCGCTGCGCGAAGCCTACGCGTTCAGCGATCTGCAATCGTTTCTCGACATCTATTACGCGAGCGCGAGCGTGCTGCTGCACGAGCAGGATTTCTACGACATGACGATGGCGTATGTCGAACGCGCGCTCACCGATCACGTCACGCATACGGAAATCTTCTTCGATCCGCAGACGCATACGGCGCGCGGCGTATCGGTCGATACGGTGGTCGCCGGCATCGAGCGCGCTCTGGCCGATGGCGAAAAACGCGGACTCACCTCGAAGCTGATCCTGTGCTTCCTGCGCCATCTTTCCGAGGAAGACGCGCTCGCCACCTATGACGCCGCGCTGCCGCTGTTCGACACGTACGCGCATCGGCTGATCGGCGTCGGTCTCGATTCGTCGGAACGCGGCCATCCGCCGTCGAAGTTCGAGCGCGTGTTCGCGAAAGCGCTCGATCTCCTGAAGGTGGATCGCGTCGATCACGGCATGCGCAGCATCGAGAACGCCGCGCTGGTCGCTCGTCTGGCTTATTCGCGCATCGCGCTAACCGTGTGCCCACTGTCGAACATCAAGCTCTGCGTGTTCGACGACATGACCAAACACGCGCTCAAGGACCTGCTCGATCAGGGTGTCGCGGTAATGATCAACTTCGACGATCCCACGTACTTCGGCGGCTACGCCAACGCGAACTACTTCGCGATCGTCGATGCGTTGAAGTTGGACGATCGCGAGGTCTACACGCTGCTGCGCAACAGCCTGGAAGCGTCGTTCGTCATCGACGCGAAACGCGCCGCGATGATCGCGCGCCTCGACACGCACTGGAACCAGTAACGATGGACACGACCGCAAGCGCATAGCGCGACGTGACCGGCATCGAACTCGCGCGACGGGTTCGCGCACCAAAACCGAAATCGTCGCGGGCATCACGACGTTTCTCACGGCGATGTACATCATCGTCGTCAATCCGGGCATTCTGTCGCAAGCCGGCGTGCCCTTTCCGGCCGCGCTGACCGCGACCGTCATCGTCAGTTTTCTGGGCAGTTGCGCGATGGGCCTGTACGCGCGCAATCCGGTGCTGGTCGTGCCCGGCATGGGCATGAACGCGCTGTTCGCGTTCGTGATGGTCCACGCCGGCAAAATGCCGTGGCAAACCGCGCTCAGCTGCGTATTCTGGGCCGGCGTGATCTTCTTCGCCGTCTCGCTATCTTCAACGCGCGCAAGCTCGTGGTCGATGCGATTCCCGCCAATCTGCGGCACGTGGTGTCGTGCGGCATCGGGCTGTTCATCAGCCTGATCGGTCTCGTCAACGCGAAGTTCGTCGTCGGCGACCCGGTGACCATCGTGCATTCAGCATCGCTCAATCCGGTGGTCATCACGTTCCTGGTCGGCCTGGCCGTGACGACGATCCTCGTCGCGCGCAAGGTCACCGGCGCGCTGATGCTCGGCATCGTGTTCACCACAATCATCGCAATTCCGATCGGCCGCGTGTGAAGCGACGGCACCGCGTACTGGCCCGTCGCGATCGCCACGAAGACGCTCGTCAACTGAAACGGTCTGGTGTCCGCGCCCGACTTCTCCGGCATCCTGCAACTCGACCTGATGGGCTCGCTCAAGGTCGCGTACTGGCCGTTCATCTTCGTGATGCTGTTCACGTCGTTCCTCTACGCGCTCTCCACGTTCATGGCGATATCGGAGGGCGGCAAGCTGTTCGACGAGAGCGGCAATCCGCGCGACATCCGCCAGTCAATGATGGTCGATGCCTTCGCCGCGCTCGTGTCCGCGCCGCTCGGCACGAGTCCAGCGAACGCGTATATCGAATCGGCGGCGGGCATTTCGGCGGGCGGACGCACAGGTTCGCGGTCGTGGCCGGTTTGTGCTTTCCTGCCGTTCCTCTTTCTCTCGCCGCTCCTGTCGCTGGTGCCGGCGATCGCCACCGCGCCCGCGCTTGTACTGGTCGGCGTGTTCATGATGGAAGCGATCACGCAGATCGAATGGCATCGCTTCGACGAAGCCATTCCCGCCTTCCTCGCGATGATCCTGATCCCGCTGACCTACTCCATTACCGATGGCGTCGCATACGGCTTTCTCGCGTTCGTCGTGCTGAAGTCGTGCACCGACCGCGCAAAGGAAATCAAGCCTGCGATGTGGATCATCGCGGTTTTCTCGTTAGTCCTGCTCTCGCAGTTGTAGTCAACCTTAAAAGGCCAGTTTAAAAAGGTCGCTCAGATCGGCTGAAGATGTTCCAGCAGACAAGTGAGCAGGCTAGTCCATTGCGTCATTGAATTGGCACCGGCCGAATTCGGCGTG
>LFJI01000363.1 GCA_001235855.1 Candidatus Burkholderia brachyanthoides | reverse complement strand
TCTGATATCAGGGCGCATCCTGGAATTTCAAGTTCATTTATACCGAGTCAATAAATTGAGACGAAAAAGGCCGGCGTTGCTACTGGAACCAACGCGCCTCTTTGTATGAAAACTGTCACTGCCGGATGGATGCCACGAATCTGGCGTTCGAAGCTTCAACCCGTGAATGAAGGTGAGTTACTGTTGATAACTGATAAGATGATAACACGATGACAGAAGATGGATGCACAAACCAGACTATCTATCGGCCGCCGCGACCGATAGCGGCCCAAACCATTGCCTGGCCTAGGATTCAACCTAATTCGTCCGATGGTCCGCGGCCGTGATTTCGGGCCGAGGAACGACGCAGGCAACAAAAACCGGTCTTCGCGACCGGTTTTTGTTGCCTCCGAAGAGCCGGCAATCACGCTTGCGGCGGCACGTAGGCCTGCGCGGTATCGGCGCCTTCGCCGAAGAAATACTTCTCCGTCTGCTTGACCAGATATTGCCGTGCGCGCGGGTCAGCCATGTTCAGGCGGTTTTCGTTGATCAGCATGGTCTGCTGTTTGAGCCAGCCTTGCCAGGCTTCCTTGGAGATCGTTTCGTAGATGCGCTTGCCGAGTTCGCCCGGCAGCGGCGGGAAGTCGAGTCCCTCGGCTTCCTTGCCGAGCTTCGCGCATTGAATCATTCGGGCCATCTTGAGTTTCTCCTGTATCGGGGTAGCGTCGCGCTTCGAATCGCATGCAGTGGATTCGTATCAGATCTGTTTCATCAGCACGAGCGACTTGCGCTGCCAGTTGTATAGGCGGCGTCGGTCTTCCGGCAGGTCGTCCACGGTCACCTTGACGAAGCCGCGTTTCAGGAACCAGTGCTCGGTGCGTGTCGTCAGCACGAAAATGCGCGTGAGGCCGCGCGCGCGGGCGCGTTGTTCGATGCGCTTCAGAAGACGCTCGCCGTCGCCCGAGCCTTGCGCTTCCGGCGCGACCGTCAGGCACGCCATTTCGCCGATGCGCTCCTGTGTGTACGGATAGAGTGCCGCGCAGCCGAACAGCACGCCATCGTGCTCGATCACCGAGAAATGGTCGATGTCGCGCTCGATCTGGTGACGCCCGCGCCGCACGAGCGTGCCGTCGGTCTCCAGCGGTTCGATCAGCGTGAGAATGCCGCCGACGTCGTCGGGCGTAGCCTCGCGCAGGCTTTCGAGGTTCTCGTAGGAGATCATCGTGCCGACGCCGTCGTGCAGGAACAGTTCGAGCAGCACGCTGCCGTCGAGCGAGTATGGAATGATGTGGCCGCGCGCCACGCCGCTGCGGCAGGCGCGGATGGTGTGCTTCAGGTAGAACACGGTGTCGCCCTGCAATTCGCCGCTTTCTTGCAGGCGATAGGCGTCGTCGAGCGACATTTCGCGGATCAGCTTGTTTTCGCCGTCGACGAGACCGGGAATTTCGGTCACGAAAATGATCTTGTCGGCGCGCAGCGCGATGGCGGTGGCGGACGCGACATCTTCCATCGACAGATTGAAGGCTTCGCCGGTCGGCGAGAAGCCGAGCGAGGAGAGCAGCACCAGTTTGTTCGACGCGAGCGACTGGCGGATCGAATCACCATCGATTTTTCGCACGACGCCGGTATGCTGGAAATCGACGCCGTCCAGAATGCCGACCGGGCGCGCCGTCACGAAGTTGCCCGACACCACGCTGATGTGCGCGTGCGCCATCGGCGTGTTCGGCAAGCCCTGGCTGATGGCGGCTTCGATATCGAGGCGCACTTCGCCGGCGGCTTCCTTCGCGGATTCGAGCGCGCGCGCGTCGGTGATGCGCAAGCCGTGCGAAAACGACAATTCGACGCCGTGCAGGCTCAACTGCTCGTCGAGCTGCGGCCGAGAGCCGTGCACCAGCACGACGTGGATGCCCATCGCGTGGAGCAAGCCGACGTCCTGGACCAGCGCGTTCAGACGTCCTTCCTGCACCAGTTCGCCGCCAAATGCGACGACGAAAGTCTTGTTTCGGAAGGCGTGAATATACGGCGCGACGGAACGCATCCAGTCGACGAACTGGGCGTGGGGATTGGGCGCTTCGGGTTCGGGCGGAACCGGTTGCGACGGGATCGTGAGGTCGGTTTGGGAATTCATACCGGGATTATAATGCGATGCTATGCTGAATGTTTCTCGACCCTCACGTCCCAATCAGGCGGACAAGTCCAAGTCCGCGGATAAATCCCTTGATACTCAAGAGCAGTTGCGACAACTGCGTGAAAACCTGCGACGCGAATCGCGGGAAGGCAGTGGTGCGTCCGCTGAGCCGGAAGGCTTGAGCAAAAAGGAACTGGCCGCACGGCGGTTCGCGGGTGCGCAGAGTGGCGGGGCGAGGCTCGGGGAGAAGGCGGTTTCGAAGCCGGTGCCGGCGGCGAAGCCCACGCATCGTCCCGGCGGCCGGCCCCGCGCGGCGTGCCGAGGGCGTGAAGCAGCCGCAGACTTCGAAGCCGCAGGCGGCCGAGCACGTTCGTGGTGCGTCCCAGACAAACGAGCAGACGGCGAAAGCAGCGCCCGCGTCCGCGTCGAATCGCCCGATGCCGCGTGCACCGTGTGCCGATGCAACCGTGCCGTCGGGCCACCCGCCGCGTGAACGCAACAGCCAGCCGCGTGGGACGAGCAGCGTGAGCGCGCACGTCCCACGCGTGAGCCCGAACCGTCGACGCAGCGCCCGGACGGTCAGTGTGCACCGCAAGGCGAACGGCAAGCGCGCCGATCGGGCTACTCGGGTCACTCGGGCGAACCGAAGCGCGCCGCCTCCGCCCGCGCCGAACGCACGCTCGCGCCAAAACAGCAGCACAAAGCACGACACCCGAGCACGGACGCGAACATCGGCCTAACGCCGCCGAAGCACGAAATCCGCCAGGAGCCACGCGAACCACGTCCGCCGCGCCCACCCCGCGCGCCACGCGTCGTCACCCCGAATCCGATCCCGCCGATCACCTTCCCCGAAGCGCTGCCTGTTTCCGGCCGCCGCGAGGAAATCGCGCACGCGATTCAAAACAATCAGGTGGTGATCGTCAGCGGTGAGACCGGCTCCGGCAAAACCACGCAGTTGCCGAAAATCTGCCTCGAACTCGGTCGCGGACTCGGCGCGGGCGGCAGCGGTTTGATCGGCCACATGCAGCCGCGCCGGATCGCGGCATTGGCGACGGGCAAGCGTATCGCCGAAGAACTCGGCACGCCGTTCGGCGAAGTCGTTGGCTATAAAGTGCGCTTCACCGACAACCTCGCGCCGGGCGCATCCGTCAAGCTGATGACGGACGGCATCCTGCTCGTAGAAACGCAGACCGATTCGCTGCTGAAAGCGTACGACACGATCATTCATCGACGAGGCGCACGAACGCAGCCTGAACATCGACTTCCTGCTCGGCTATCTGAAAGAGATCCTGCCGAAGCGGCCCGACCTGAAGCTGATCGTCACCTCGGCGACCATCGATGCGAAACGCTTCACGCGCCATTTCGGCAGCGACGAGCAACCCGCGCCGGTGATCGAAGTGAACGGGCGGCTGTATCCGGTGGAAGTGCGCTATCGGCCGATCGAGGAAGAAAGCGCGGCGGTGTATAGACCGGAGAGATGGGTAACACCTGTTCCAGGACAGGGGTAACACTT
>LFJI01000362.1 GCA_001235855.1 Candidatus Burkholderia brachyanthoides | reverse complement strand
TAACCTCCACTCCCCGAACCGCCCGGTGCGGACCCGCATGCCGGGTGGTGTGGCAGGGGGAAGCCTCAGCGCCGTCCCCTATGTCGATCTCCGAGCGATTAAACGCTATACCGGATTCGAATTGGGCACTGGCGCTTCCTCCAGTGAACCGTCGCCTGAATATGCGGAAAGATTCATTAAGCCGTTGCTCTGCGCATATCTGGAACAATTCCGAATCGCGCTCGATGCCGAGTTTCCGCATCACCGTATTTTTTTGCGTGCTGATTGTTTTGATACTTCGCCGCAATTTCGGTAATGGTCATGCCCGAAACGAACAGGCGCACGACTTCGTCGAGTTCGCGCTTGGAGGGAATGACGCTTCTCTGCTGGCCGCTCGAACCCATGCCTATGCTGTCGAGCGCCGATTTCACCGACAGGCCGAGATACTCCTGCCCACGCATGATGTGCTGAATGGCCCAGCCAATATGGTTCATGTCGTCCGCCTTGTTGACGATCGACTGACACCCACTTTGCGCAAACGTTTGAGCAAGGCCGGATTCTCGAGCATGGTGAGCACGACCAACTTGAGACGCGGATACTGCCGGCCGATATAGCCGAGCAGCGGCATGCCGCCGCCGTACGAGCCGCCAGGCATGGTGAGTTCCGTGACAAGCACGTCGCACGGCGTTTTTTGAAGAACCTGCATGAGTTCGGTGGATTGACGTGCTTGGCCAACCACATCGACTTCAGAAAATTTGCTCAGCGCCTGCGTTGCGCCAAATAAAATAACCGGATGATCGTCTGCGACGATGACATTTATCCGCTGGCTCATTTACTTTTCCCCTTCTCGTTTCGATCGGATGCCCTGCGAATCAACATCAAATTGCTCATAGTTCGATCAATTTTGTGAAAATTCATCGCATGCGAGGCATCTGCAACTGTGCGCGTCAAATCAGCGCTATAGATTTAGTCCCAAGGATCAAGCTTTTAATGCTTTGTTGCAATGTTAAATTGCAACCTTCTAGGAAGCGCATCAATGAGACAAAATGCATCGTTGCAGGCGGCGAAACGCTGATATACCGCGCGACGCCGCTGACAGGAGAAATGGGCCATGCGCCTCGCACGTCGAATCGTGAGTTCGGGTTGTCGTGTCATGTTCGCGTTCGGCGTCGCCGCAGGGGCAGCGCTTCTGGCATATGTGCGCGACGCGGCCACCGACGCCGCCTTTATGGTTTCGAGCATCGATCTCGCGCCCGGCAAGACCATCGGCGGCGATCTGTTTTTCGACGATTCCGACTGCAAGGGCGGCAACCGCTCCCCTCAACTCTCATGGCACGGCGCGCCCGAGAATACGCGTAGCTTCGCCATCACCATCTTCGATCCCGACGCGCCTGGACGCGGCTGGTATCACTGGGCGGTCGCCGGCATTCCGGTCGGCGTCACACATCTTGCGAGCAATGCGAGCGCGTCCGGCGCGCTGCGCAAGATCGGCGCCGTAGAAGCCCGTAACGACTGGGACACCGACGGCTACGGAGGCCCCTGCCCACCGCCCGGCAAACCGCATCGCTACGTGCTCACGGTGTACGCGCTCGGTACCGACGACCTGCGACTGCGTCAGGGCACGCCCGCGCTCATGTTCGAACACGAAATCCGTACCGTGACAATCGCTAGCGCCCAGCTGACCTTCACCTACGGCCGATAGACCGCGCACCAAGGCGTGCCAATCCTCGAGATTGTTTCGCCCGAGCGTGCGCTCGCGCTAGTAGTCCGCAATTTGGCTTGCTAGACTGGTCTGACCGAACGGGCATTCATCGGCCGCTCACCTACGATTCGAAGCGAGTCCATCGCGTGTCTGTCCTTGCAACTCGCGCTCCCGTCGGCAACATCGGGCCGCGTCGTCGGCGCGCATGGCCGCAAAAAAAGGAACGCCATGCCGAACATCATCATCGTCTACCACAGCGGCTACGGCCATACGAAACGCGTCGCGGAGGCCGTGCAGGCGGGCGCGAACGAAGCCGGTGCGACCACCCGGCTACTGCCCGTCGGGGAGATCGACGACGCCTGGGCCGAACTGGACACCGCCGACGCCATCGTCTTCGGTGCGCCGACCTACATGGGCGGACCGTCCGCCGACTTCAAGAAGTTCGCCGCCGCCAGTTCACGGCCGTGGCTCGCGCAAAAGTGGAAGGACAAGATCGCGGCGAGCTTCACCAATTCCACGCACATGAACGGCGACAAATTCCTCACGATTTCCTACTTCGTCACGCTGGCGATGCAGCACGGCATGATCTGGGCAGGCGCGGGCATGATGCCGTCAAACACGAAGGCCGCGACGGCGCAACGACCTGAACTTCGTCGGCGGCTTCACGGGGCTGCTCACGCAATTTCCCGCCGATGCATCGCCCGAGGAAGCGCCGCCGCCCGGCGACCTGGAAACCGCCCGCGCGTTCGGCGCGCGCATCGCCGCCGTGGCGGCGCGCCATCTCATCGAAGCGCGTACATCACAACCCGTCTCTCGAAATCGCCTTAGAATGTCGGTTTTGCGGCAGGCGCACGCGCGCCCCGAACCAACTAGATCGAGACGACCACGAAAGTATTTGTCGACGGACAGGAAGGCACCACCGGCCTGAGGATTTTCGAATACCTGTCGGAGCGCCGTGACATCGAAGTGCTGCGCATCGAAGAGGCGAAGCGGAAAGATATCGAGGAGCGCCGGCGGCTCATCAATGAATCGGACGTGGCGTTCCTGTGTCTGCCGGATGTCGCCTCACGCGAATCCGTGTCGCTCGTGGCGCCGGACAATCAGCGCACGGTTATGATCGACGCCAGCACAGCGTTCCGCACCGACGATTCCTGGGCCTACGGCCTGCCGGAACTCACGCGCGCGCAACGCAAACGGCTGTGCACGGCCAAGCGTATCGCGGTGCCGGGCTGTCACGCGTCGGCGTTCGTGCTGTCGGTGAAGCCGCTCGTCGCGGGCAGCCTCGTGCCGGCCGAGTTCGACTCGCACGCATACTCCATCACCGGCTACAGCGGCGGCGGCAAGAAAATGATCGCGGAATACGAAGCCGGCGGCGACCCGCGTCTGGCCGGCCCGCGCGCCTACGCGCTGGGTCTGACGCACAAGCATCTGCCGGAAATGGCGGCGCACACGGGCCTGAAGCGCGCGCCGATTTTCACGCCGATCGTCGGACCGTTCCTGAAGGGTCTCGCGGTGACGACGTATTTCTCGCCGGATCAACTCGCGCGGAAGACCAAGCCGCAGGACGTGCGCGACATGCTCGCCGATTACTACAACAACGAGCCGTTCATCCGCGTGATGCCGTTCGACGCCGAAAGCAACCTCGACGCCGGCTTCTTCGACGTACAGGCGTGCAACGACACCAATCGTGTCGATATCTTCGTGTTCGGCAACGATGAGCGCTTCGTGACCGTCGCGCGCCTGGACAACCTGGGCAAGGGCGCGTCGGGTGCGGCGATCCAGTGTATGAATCTCGCGATCGGCGCGGACGAGGAAGCGAGTCTCGCACGCTGAAGCAGCCGGCATCGCCGGAACAAGAAAGGCCGACGTTCGCGTCGGCACAGACTGCTAACCAATCCCACGTTTTGGAAAACGTGGGGTTTAATGAGATGGTCACCTCCACCCAACAGGC
>LFJI01000361.1 GCA_001235855.1 Candidatus Burkholderia brachyanthoides | reverse complement strand
GAAGGGGCGCGGCAAAAGGAGCTAAATGTGTTACCCATGTCTCCGGTCTGTACAGCGCAGGCCTACGCAGACATGCAGGCGCAACTGAGCGCGCTGATCGGCAAGCGCTTCGTGATCGACACACCGTATGCGCAACTGGCGCATTTTCCGCGCTATCTGAAGGGCATCGGCTTGCGGATCGACAAGCTGAAGGCCGATCCGTCGCGCGATGCACCCCTCGCCGGCGACATGCTGCCGCTCGCGGAATATCGCTGGCTGCTGGAGGAGTTGCGCTTGTCGCTGTATGCGCAGGAGTTGCGCACGCCGATGCCGGTGTTCGTCAAGCGTTTCCACAAAGTCTGGGAATCGATGCAACGCTGACGGATCCTGCACGCCGCCGCGTCTCAAACCCGGAATTTCTTGCGCCAATTCAAGTAATTGCGCAAAAAGAGGCGCAGCGTCAACGCGAGGACGAACGCAAACGTTCTACAATGACGCCTGCCCTCCGATCTGATTTTTTCATGCGCACTATTTTCCTTTCCGGCCGTGTCCGCGCGGTCGCCGTACGCGCCGCGATCGCCACCGGCGCGGCACTCGTCGCCTCCGCCGCCTTCGCCAACAACGTCATCGTGCTCAATTCGGCCGAAGCCACGTTGAGCCTGATCGACGAAAACACGCATCAGGTCGTCGGCACCGTGCCGACCGGCAAAGAGCCGCATCATTTGATGCCCACGCCCGACAACGCCTCGCTGATCGTCGCAAATTCGGTGTCGAACAACCTAATGTTCGTCGATCCGAAAACCGGCGCGTTCCAGCGCTGGGCGCAGGACATCGAAGATCCGTATCAGATCGGTTTTTCGCCGGATCGCAAGTGGTTCGTGTCGACGGGCCTGCGTTTGGACCGCCTCGACATCTACGGCTACGACGGCAAGAATCTGACGCTCGCCAAGCGCTTGCCGCTGGGCAAGATGCCGAGCCATATCGCCTATAGCAACGACAGCAAGACCGTGTTCATCTCGCTGCAGGTGTCGGGCGAGATCGCCGCCATTGACCTGCCGACGCAAGCCGTCAAGTGGAAGATGAAAATCGGCGAAGTGCCGGCGGGCGTGTGGATGACGCCGGGCGACAAATACCTGCTGGTCGGCATGACCGGCGCGGATTACGTCGCCGTGGTGGACTGGCGCAACCAGAAGGTCGTCAAGACCATTCCGACAGGAAAGGGCGCGCATAACTTCCGTTCGATGGTGGACGGCAAGCATGTGCTGGTGTCGAATCGCGTGGCGAATACCATCAGTATCATCGACGAAGACTCGCTCACGAATGTCGGCAATATCACCGGCCTCTTGCCGGGGCCGGACGACATGGAACTTTCCGTGGACAAGAAGTATCTGTGGGTTACGTTCCGCTTCGCGAAGCACGTCGGCGTGATCGACCTTGCGGATCGTAAGCTGATCCAGACCATCAAGGTCGGCCGCTCGCCGCACGGCATCTACTTCTTCAACCGCGCGCCGGTGACGGCGCCGAACGGAGCGTAAGCAGGCGGCACGGGGCGCGCGGCGTAGTCACGCGTCCTGTACTACGATTGAGGTTGATCCTCGAATTTGCCTGAGCAACACGCACGGAGCACCATGTTTCATTCGATTCTCTCGTCCCTCGACAGATTTGTCTCCGCCATTCAGACGATGCTCTACGTCGACGTGGTTCAGCCGATGCTGTTCAAGATCGGTATGATGGACTACGACGAAGATACGTACGACGCGCTCTACTGGGTGATCGTCGGCGTACTCGAAGTGCTCGCAATGTACGCGATCCTGCGGCCGCTCGAAGCCTTCCGTCCCGCGGAGAAGTGGCAGAACCGCAAGGGCGTGCGTGTCGATGTGCTGTACACGTGGATCGTCAAGCTCGGCATCCTCAATCTGTTCTTCTTCACGTTCCAGCCGCTGTTCGACTCACTGCAAAGCTGGCTGCGCATCAACGGCGTGCCGAGCCTCGATCTCGACAACCTGTGGCCCGGCGTGACCACGCTGCCAATCGTCACCTTCGTCATTTATCTACTGGTATTGGATTTCGCGGGCTACTGGTATCACCGGCTGGAGCATCGCTTCGGCATCTGGTGGGAACTGCACGCGGTGCATCACAGCCAGCAGAAAATGTCGCTGTGGTCGGACGACCGCAACCATCTGCTCGACGACGTGCTGCAGGCGAGTTTCTTCGCGTGCATCGCGGTGGTGATCGGCGTTGAGCCGTCGCAGTTCGTCGTGCTGGTGGCCATCACCAATCTCATGCAGAGCGTGCAGCACGCGAATATCCGCATGCATTTCGGCTGGCTCGGTGAGCGCGTGTTCGTGAGTCCGGCGTTTCATCGGCGTCATCACGCGATCGGCTATGGGCACGAAGGCGCCGCTTACGGTTGCAATTTCGGCGTGCTGTTTTCGTTCTGGGACATCCTGTTCCGCTCGGCCTCGTTCGACCGCACGGTCGAGCCGACCGGCATCCGCGACCAACTCGGCGCACCGGGCGTCGCGCCCGTGCATTACGGCGATGGTTTCTTCGAGCAGCACTGGCTCACGTTCAAGCGCATCGCCGTGCGCATCGCGACGCGACGCGCCACCGCCGCGCCCGGCGACAACGGTCCCGCTGCGGTCTGAACGTCCGCCCGCATTCGCTTCCAGCGCCCGTTCACGGCGCTGGTTTATCCTGTCGTTTCCTTCTTTTGAGTCGAATCACGCATGAGTGATCTGTTGCGTTCGTTCGTGCGCGCGCTGGCGAACGTGTTCCATCCGCGCACGCTCTGGCTCACGCTGATGCCTTTCGCCGCTGCGACCATCGTATGGGGCGCGCTGCTGTGGTTCTTCTGGCAGACGCTGACGGGCGCCGCCAATAGCTGGCTGAACGGCTGGGCGCTCACCTCGGCCATGTACCGCATGTTCGACGCGGTCGGCTTCTCGTCGCTGCATGCGGTGATCGCGCCGTTCCTGATCGTGATCGTGACGATTCCGCTGATCGTCGTGACCGTACTGCTGCTGATCGCGACGCTCTCCATGCCCGGCGTCATTGCCTTGCTCACGCGCAAGCCGCGCGGACATTACGCGTCGCTGGAAGAGCGGCGCGGCGGTTCGTGGTACGGTAGCCTCGGCCATTCGGTGATCGTGACGATCGTCTGCCTCGTGCTGCTCGTGGTCACACTGCCCTTGTGGCTGATCCCGCCGTTCTTCGCGCTGATTCCGCCGCTTCTGTGGGGCTGGCTCACCTATTACGTGATGGTGTACGACGTGCTCGCCGTGCACGCCAGCGCCGAGGAGCGCCGGCGCATCGTCAGCGAATCGCGCTGGTCGGCTCGCTATCGGCATCATCAGCGGCCTGCTGAGTTCGGTCCCGACCATGCTGTGGGCCTGGACCGTCTGGCTTTTGCCGTTGTTCCCGGTCGTCGTCGCCGTGACGATCTGGACGTATGCGTTCATTCTGGTGTTCTCCGCGCTGTGGTTCGCGCATTACTGTCTGCATGCGCTGGAGCGGTTGCGAGCGAGCGAGCCGCAGTTTCCGGCGATCACCGTCGAAGAGCTAAAGTCAGAAGTGGTGTAAGGGGGAGTTGAGGCGGGAAATTAAAGGCGGTGGTGGTTTCAGCTGAGAATCGGATTGTCGAAGTCGGAAAGCAGCAAA
>LFJI01000360.1 GCA_001235855.1 Candidatus Burkholderia brachyanthoides | reverse complement strand
CTCCCAGTCCATCGCTTCCTCATGCAAAGGATGAAGAAGCTCCTATAATGCCAGGAATTTTATGACACAGTAGTAGTACTAGGAAGCCTGTTGAAAGGCCCCACGCTGCTGCGGCACGATGCCTATACCGACGGCGAATGGCAGCAAGCCGACGACGGCGAAACCTTCGATGTGGTGAACCTCGCCACTGGCGAATCGCTCGAGCATGTGCCGAAGATGGGCGCGAAGGAACGCGCCGCGATCATGCGCCGCTGGTTCGATCTGATGATCGCGAATACGGACGATCTCGCGCTCATTCTCACGTCCGAGCAAGGCAAGCCGCTTACCGAGTCGAAGGGTGAGATCGCGTATGCGGCGTCGTTCATCGAGTGGTTCGCGGAAAAGAGGGCAAGCGCATCGTGGTGACGAAAGAGCCCATCGGCGTGTGCGCGGCGATCACGCCGTGGAACTTCCCGGCGGCGATGATCACGACGCAAGGTCAAGCCGGCGCTGGCGGCGGGTTGTCCCATCGTCGTGAGGCCTGCCGAAGCGACACCGTTCTCCGCGCTCGCCATGGCCGTGCTTGCCAAACGCGCGGGCGTTCCGAAGGGCGTGTTGAGCATCGTGACAGGCGATCCGAAAACCATCGGCACGGAGATGACGAGCAATCCCATCGTGCACAAATTGTCCTTCACCGGATCGACCGCCGTCGGCCGTCTGTTGATGGCGCAAAGCGCGCCGACCGTGAAGAAGGTAACGCTCGCACTCGGCGGCAATGCGCCTTCATCGTATTCGACGACACTGATCTCGATGCCGCCGTCGAAGACATGCCCGAGATGGCCGCCGCATCGTCTGCAATGTACTTCGATGCACGGCATCGGGTATCGGCGTCGGCGAGCGTGGCGACCGCGTCGTCGAGCGGCTTGAAGAAGCTCGGCCAGCCCGTGCCGCTGTCGAACTTCGACGCCGATGAAAACACCGGCAAGCCGCAGCCCACGCATTCGAATATGCCGCTGCGGCGTTCGTTGAGCAGCGGGCTCGCGAACAGCGGTTCGCTCGCTCCGCGCCACAACACGCGGAATTACTCGGAAGAAAGTCGGCAGCGTCAGCCCCGCGTCGCTATGATGGATTTCGTACGGCAGCGGCGGCGCGCCATGATGCCGATCCACCAGTGAAACTGGCCGCCACTGTGCCGAAAAATTTCGTTTCGTGCGTTTCATGGTTTTCATTCGAAAAACGCCTCTTTACAGGTCGGCGCTCTCTGGCGCCGGATCACGCGGGCCGGCCGTGTCCGGCGCGTCCGCGACTTCAAGCCTTGAGACGGTATCCCGTTTTGAAGATCCACGCGACGATCGTGATGAACACTCCGAGGAATACCACGGTCATGCCGAGGTTCACGCCCACTTCGACATCCGCGAGCCCGTAAAAGCCCCAGCGAAATCCGCTGATCAGGTAAACGACCGGGTTGAACAGCGCCACGGCCTTCCAGAACGGCGGCAGGATATTGATCGAATAAAAGCTGCCACCGAGGAAAGTCAGCGGCGTGACGATCAGCAACGGAATGATCTGCAGTTTCTCGAAGCCGTCCGCCCAAATGCCGATGATGAACCCGAGCAGGCTGAATGTCACCGACGTCAGCAGCAGAAACACGATCATCATCACCGGATGATCGACGCGCAGCGGCACGAACAGCCCCGCCGTCGCGAGGATGATCAGCCCGAGAATGACCGACTTGGTGGCCGCCGCGCCGACGTAACTCAGCGTGAGTTCGAAGTACGACACCGGCGCCGACAGCAGTTCGTAAATCGTGCCGGTGAACTTCGGAAAGTAGATGCCGAAAGACGCGTTCGCGATGCTCTGCGTGAGCAGCGAGAGCATGACGAGACCTGGCACGATAAACGCGCCGTAGCTGATGCCATCCACTTGTGGAATGCGCGAGCCGATGGCCGCGCCGAACACGACGAAGTAAAGCGAAGTGGAGATCACCGGCGACACGATGCTCTGCATCAGCGTGCGGCCGGCGCGCGCCATTTCGAAACGGTAGATCGCGCGGACTGCGTATAGATTCATGTGGCTTCCCTGACTAGGCTCACGAAGATGTCTTCGAGCGAGCTTTGCGTCGTCTGCAAATCCTTGAAGCACACGCCGGCTTCATCCACCTGGCGCAATAGCGCGATGATGCGGCCCGGTTCGTCGTGCGCGTCGTAGGTATAGGTGAGTTCGTGGCCGTCGGCGGAGAGTGCGAGACCGTATCCCGCGAGCGCTTCCGGCACCGCCGTGAGCGTCTGCTCCAGTTGCAGCGTGAGTTTCTTCTGGCCGAGCTGGTGCATCAGTTCGTGCTTTTCCTCGACCAGCTTGATCTCGCCGCAATTGATCACGCCGATGCGGTCGGCCATTTCCTCCGCTTCCTCGATGTAATGCGTCGTGAGGATGATAGTCACGCCGCTCGCCTTCAGATCGCGCACGAGGTTCCACATGTCGCGGCGCAGTTCGACGTCGACGCCCGCGGTGGGTTCGTCGAGAAAGAGAATCTCCGGCTCGTGCGCGAGCGCCTTGGCGATCAGCACGCGACGCTTCATACCGCCCGAGAGCGTCATGATCTTGTTGTCCTTCTTGTTCCAGAGGGACAGCGACTTGAGTACCTTCTCGATATGCGCGAGATTCTTTGGCCGCCCGAACAGGCCGCGGCTGAACGACACGGTCGCCCAGACGGACTCGAACGCGTCGGTCGTGAGTTCCTGCGGCACGAGCCCGATCATCGCGCGCGCGGCGCGATAGTCCGTGACGATATCGTGACCGTTCACGGTGACGCAGCCTTCGCTCGGATTCACGATGCCGCAGATGGTGCTGATGAGCGTCGTCTTGCCTGCCCCGTTCGGGCCGAGCAGCGCGAAAATTTCGCCGCGCCGGATCGCCAAATTGATATTGGAGAGCGCACGAAAGCCCGACTCATAGGTCTTGGACAGATTGAAAACATCGATGATGGCTGACATGGCGCGAACGATAGCAGATCGCGCGCGATTCGGCTTGGACCGCCGGATCGAACGCTCATGACTGTCTGTAGACATACGTTGTGCGCTGCAATGCCTACAATGCCGGTCTGACGCAAGGAGCCGACGACATGCTGTTCGAACACATCCAGACCACCTGCCTCAACGACGCCGATCTGCCGTGGGTGCCCTTTACGCCCTACAGCAAGCACGTGCTGGTCAAATACTTCAAGCTCGATCCGATTCGCGGCGAGACCATCGCGCTGCTCAAGGCGCCCGCCAAAGGCGAAATGCCCCGGCATCGTCATACGGGAACGGTGATCGTCTACACGGTGCGCGGGCGCTGGAAGTATCGCGAGCACGAGTGGATCGCCGAGCAAGGCAGCATCGTGTACGAAACGGCCGGGTCGAGTCACACGCCCGAAGCCATCGCGCCGCTTCACTCAGACGACGGCGCGGACGAGATCGTCACGCTCAACATCATTCAGGGCGAACTGCTGTTCGTCGATGAACGCGGCGCGGTGCTCGCGGCGGAAGACTGGCGCAGCGGCTGGCGGCGTTACGAAGCCTATTGCCGCGCGCACGGCATCGCGCCGAAAGACCTCACCGCGTTCGGCTGAAGACCGGAGAGATGGGTAACACCTGTTCCAGGACAGGGGTAACACTTCGGACGA
>LFJI01000359.1 GCA_001235855.1 Candidatus Burkholderia brachyanthoides | reverse complement strand
CCCCTTCAAGGACGGCGAAGCTGCGGCAAGACGATCGAGTGGTTCAGCAGAAACTCGCCGCTTGAATTCAAGCGTCACGATGCGGCTCATATACCACTCTTGACGTTAGCTCCGACACATATTCCTTCGCCACCAGATTCATGCCGTCGCGCAAGGGTGTGACGAGGTCGACATGCGCCTCGCGGAACAACGCCGCGAGCACCGGCCGTTCGTACTGGCGATGGATATAGCGGATCGGCGTCCAGTCCAGCTCCGCATACCGCCCGTTGATGCGCCCCGATTCCGCCTCCAGTTGCAGCCGGATGTCGCGATACGCATCGACGTCCGAGCGCGTGGGCGGCGCGATCTGCAGGAAGGACACGTTGTTGCGCTGCTTCGCATCGTGCTCGATCAAGCGCTCGAAGGCGCGAAAACGTTCGACGAGCCCTTTCGAATAATCGAGCCGGTCGACGCTCATCACCAGCTTACGATGATGCAGCGTCGCCTTGACGATCTCGACGTCGCGGCCGCTTTCGTCGTCCTTGGCGAGCGCGGCGATCTCATCGGGATAGACGCCGATCGGATACGCGGCGGCCTTCAGCGTTTGCCCGAACGCGCACATCGCTTCCATCAGTTCGCGATGATGCGGCACGCTCAGCAGAATCTGCGGCGCAGGAAACGGAATGTGCAGAAAGAACCCGATGCGATTCTTCACGCCGAGCGCGCGCAACGCCTGCGCGAACGGGATCAGATGACAGTCGTGCACCCAGATGACGTCCTCGGGCTTCAACAGCGGCGCGAGGCGCTCCGCGAGCCAGCGATTGACGCGGCAATAGCCCCTTCGGTACTCGTGCCGGTCGAACTCGATCAGATCCAGGCGATAGTGGAACACGGGCCACAGCGTCGCGTTGGAGAAGCCGCGGTAGTACTGATCGTAGTCGCGCTTAACGAGACCGATGGTCGCGAAGGTAACCGGTCCGTGCTCTTCGAGCTTGATGCTGTCAGGCGGAGTGTCGAGCACGTCGCCGCTCCAGCCGAACCACATGCCGCCGGTCTCCTTGAGCGCATCGTACACGCCGACCGCGAGACCGCCCGCCGCCGGGCCGCCTTCGGAAATCGGCGCGACGCAGTTCGATACGAGGATCAGGCGGCCCATCAGGCGTGCTTCCCCGCCGTGCCCGCAATCACCTGGAGCCAGTCGAGCAGCAGTTCGACCGATTCGATACTCGCCCGCGCCACCGTATCGCCCGGGCCGACTTTTACCGAGAGTCCGTCGAATTCGTTGACGACCGCGAAGCCCTTCTCGTCCGTCAGATCGTCGCCGATGAACACCGGCTTGCGCCCAGTGAACGGCGGCTCGGCCATATACGCCCGCACCGCGCGGCCCTTGTCGACGTCCTTCGGCTTGATCTCGTAGACCATCTTGCCCGGCTGAAGGACATAGGCATCCGCGTATTCGTTGACCAGACGCTCGGTCGCCGCGCGCGCGGCCGGCTCGCGATCCGCCGCATTGCGATAGTGCAGCGCCAGCGCCGCGCCCTTGATCTCGAGCAACATGCCGTGATTCGCGCTGACGACTTTCTCGAGCGCGTGTTCTATGCGCAGCAGGCGTTCATCGTTGAAGCCGATGCGCTGCACGTCGCCGTTCGAGTCGCGCCGTTCCGCGCCGTGCATGCCGGCGACCGGCAAGTCCGACGTCTTCAGGAACGAATCGATACTGTCGATGCCACGCCCCGACACCACCGCGATCGCGCCATTGGTCGCGCGTCGCAGAGCGGCGAGGATATCGGGCACTGAACGCGGCACGAAAATGCCATCGGGCGTGGAAGCGAGTTCGACGAGCGTGCCGTCGAAGTCGAAGAAGAACGCGGTCTCGGCAAGAGGCAGGAAATCGGGAAGAATTTGCATCGATCGTTGACCTGTAATGTGCTTGCGTTTGCCTGTGTGTGTGTATCTGTGCGGCGGGTATTCGGCCTGGCGGCCATGCGCGAAGTGGGCGCATCATACGCCGGGCGCCATGCGGCATCGAAAGTTTCGCCGTACACGGCACTCCGCACGACTTTCGGCGCGCTTTCCCCATGCGGCGAATTGTCTCAAAAATGCGCGCCATGCACGATGATGCGCTTACTGAAGCGGCAAAGGCATGTCTTTTGTGAAAGACCGCTCAGCGCATTTCATTCCACACCGCTTGATTCACGGATAATCCGCCGCTCGCGCAGCGCATGAATTTCTTCGATGCACGCTTCGTTTTTTCGTTTTTCCCGATGGCCGCGTCTGCGCGCTTTCGCCGCGCTGCTGGCCCTGTGCGCGCTCGTCGCGTGTTCGAAGCCCGCGCAGCCGTGGCATCTAACCGATGTCTCCGGGCATCTGCCGGATCTCGACTTCTCCCTCACCGACGACGGCGGCACGCCTGTCACCGGTCGCGACTTCGAGGGCCGCACGATGTTGCTCTACTTCGGCTACACGCACTGCCCGGACATCTGCCCCGAAACCATGGCGCGGCTGATGCAGGTGCTGCAGCGCGTCGGCCCCGATGCGGACAAGACGCGCATCGTGTTCGTCTCGGTCGATCCGGCGCGCGACACGCCCGCCCTGCTGCGCGCCTTCGACGACAAGCATGCGATCGGCCTGACGGGATCGGACCGCACGATCGAATCCGTCGCGCAGCGCTATCGCGTGGCCTATCAGATAGAGAAGCGCGATCCGGGCGGTGCGTATGAAGTCACGCACAGCTCAGCGGTGTATATCTTCGATCGCGACGGCCACGCCACGCGCGCCTGCTCGCCACCGATCACGATTCGGTCGATGCCATCGCAAGCGGCCTCAAACGCGTGACCGACTCGAAAGACTCCTGACGATGAGCACGCTGTTGTACTAATTCGCAGCGAAAGAGTCATATCGGATCCCCGCGATGCTCAGCCGCGCTTTCAGGTGGGTCAGGTCGATGCACGAGACCGGCGCTCTGCCGCTATGGCTTCCCGCCACGACGATGAATATGACTGGCACGCCCGCAGCATAAGGCGCGCGGCACTCCCACAGGCGTCGAAGCGTTCGGCAGCAAGGTCACGGCGTAGTCAAGCGGGGAAACCGGGACGGCGCATCCACACGTGCGGGATGCCGTCCTCGTCATGAATGCCCGACGACGGCACGAAACCGAACGCACCGTAGAAGCGCTGCAAATGCGCCTGCGCGTGCAGGCTGATCGGCTCGTCCGGCCATTGCGCGATGATGTGCTCGAGCGCGCGCGCCAGCATCGCATTGCCGAGCCGCATGCCGCGAAACGGCGCGGTCGTCAGCACGCGGCCGATACGCACGTCCTTCTCGCTTTCGTCCGGCAATCCCGGCAACAGCACGCGCAGATAGCCGGCGAGCGTCGCGCGTCCGTCGTGCTCTCCGTACGCCAGCAAATGCCAGCCGTCGATATCGAGCCCGTCGATGTCGCCGTACACGCAATTCTGCTCGACGACGAACACCGCGCTGCGGGCGGCGAGCATGTCGTAGACCTCGGCGGTCGTGAGGTCGTCGAAGCGCTTCCAGCGCCATTCGATATCGGAGAGTCGGTCGGTCATGGGACGTGCGGGAAGACGGCGGACGAAGACGGAAAAGAAAAAGTCCTGAGGAGTGAACTGACCCCGCAAAGTTGGACAGTTATTCGGCTAGTGCCGTGAGGGCT
>LFJI01000036.1 GCA_001235855.1 Candidatus Burkholderia brachyanthoides | reverse complement strand
ATACGATCAGCTTGAAGGGGCGCGGCAAAAGGAGCTAAATGTGTTACCCCTGTCTTGACACACCTGTTACCCATGTCTCCGGTCTGTACACGCCACATCAGCGCAGGCCGTCCCGCCAGAACACGAACCATCCGGGCGGCCCGATGCAATCGGTTTTTTCCCGTCGGTTTCACGTATCAACCATGGAAGGGACACACAGATGAACAAGGTCTATCCCAGCGCGAAAGCGGCGCTCGAGGACATCGTCAAGGACGGTCAGACGTTCGCGGTCGGTGGCTTCGGGCCGTGCGGCATTCCGGAGGTGCTCATCGCCGCGTTGCGCGATTCGGGCGTGAAGGGCATTACCTGCATCAGCAACAACGCAGGCGTCGACGGTTTCGGGCTCGGTCTGTTGCTGGAGAGGCGTCAGGTCAAGAAGATGATCTCGTCGTATATCGGCGAGAACAAGGAATTCGAACGGCAATATCTGTCTGGCCGGCGAACTCGAATTCACGCCGCAAGGCACGTTCGCCGAAAAGCTGCGCGCGGGCGGCGCGGGCATTCCTGCGTTCTTCACCAATACGGGTTTCGACACGGTGATCGCGGAAGGCAAGGAAACTCGCCAGTTCGGCGAGAACCACTACGTGCTAGAAGAATCGCTGACGGCCGATGTCGGGCTGATGAAGGCGTGGAAGGCCGACAAGTCGGGCAATCTCATCTATCGCCGCACGGCGCGCAACTTCAACCCGATGTGCGCGATGGCGGGCAAGATCACCGTGGCGGAAGTCGAGGAAATCGTCGAGGTCGGCGAGCTCGATCCGGACCATATCCACACGCCCGGCATCTTCGTGCAGCGCCTGGTCCTGAATGCGCATCCGGAAAAGCGCATCGAACAACGCATCGTCCGCGCGAAAGGAGAGTAATCATGGCTTGGAATCGTGACCAGATGGCCGCGCGCGCGGCGCAGGAACTGCAGGACGGCTTTTACGTGAATTTGGGCATCGGCTTGCCGACGCTCGTCGCCAATCACGTCCCGGACGGCATGGAAGTGTGGCTGCAATCGGAGAACGGGCTGCTCGGCATCGGGCCGTCGCCGTATGAAGACGAAGTGGACACCGATCTCATCAACGCGGGCAAGCAGACGGTGACGACGCTGCCCGGCTCGTCGATCTTTTCGTCGGCGGATTCGTTCGCGATGATCCGCGGCGGCCACATCAATCTGGCGATCCTCGGCGCCATGCAGATCAGCAAAAAGGGCGACCTGGCCAACTGGATGATCCCCGGCAAGATGATCAAGGGCATGGGCGGCGCGATGGACCTCGTCGCGGGCGTGAACAAGGTCGTCGTGCTGATGGAACACGTCGCCAAAGGCAATCGCACAAGCGCTGCCGCTGACGGGCGTGGGCGTGGTGGATCGCATCATCACGGACTTGGGCGTGATCGACGTCACCGACAAGGGGCTGAAGCTGGTCGAACCGGCCGACGGCGTGAGCGTCGAGGAAATCCAGCAAAAGACCGGTGCGCCGCTCGATGTCACGAGCATGAAATGAGCGCGTTGACCGCGTAAGGTCGGACCGGAAACGGGCGAGGCGCTTCACTGCTTCGCCTGTTTCGCTTTGTGGGGTCATTCAGTTTGGCCAGGCGCCGTTCGGGTGGCCGCCATGCGTTCTATAATCGAGACGATTCCCTCAGCGAGGAAACAGACATGACAGCATCCATCGTCGTCGAGGCATCGCATTCCGATGTGAGCGAGCCGCGTCAACGCTTCGTGCAGTGCACGAGCCCCGCCGGGCTGCATCGCATGGCCTATACCGAATGGGACGATCCGGCGAATTCGCGCGTGCTGCTGTGCGTGCATGGCCTCACGCGCTCGGGCCGCGATTTCGATGCAATAATCGCCAGGGCTTTCGCGGGCGAATATCGCGTGGTCTGCCCGGATGTGGTCGGGCGCGGACTGTCCGACTGGCTCGGCGATTCGCGCTACTACGGCGTGCCGCAATATGTCGCAGACATGGTCACGCTGATCGCGCGGTTGAACGTGGAAACGGTGGACTGGTTCGGCACCTCGATGGGCGGCCTGATCGGCATGTCGCTCGGCGGTTTGCCGATCAGGCCGATCCGCAAGATGCTGCTCAACGACGTCGGGCCGCATAACGAGCCGGTGGCGCTTGCGCGCATCGGCGAGTATCTCGGCAAGCCCGCGCGCTTCGCCTCGCTCGACGAAGGCGTGCGCTATGGGGCGACGCTCGCGGCGGCGTTCGGGCCGCTCTCCGATGAAGAGTGGGCCAGCATCAACGCGCCGCTGCTCGTCGAGCGCGACGGCGCGTGGACCTTCCGCTACGACCCGGTCATCGCGACGCCGTTCAAGGCCGCGACCGACGAACAGAATGCGGCGGGCGAGGCGTATCTGTGGCATGCCTTGGTGCCGATCAAGACGCCGGTGCTGGTCGTGCGCGGCGAGACGTCGGACCTACTGTCGCGCGAGACGGTCGCGCGCATGGTTGAGCAAGGGCAGGCGGGCGGTCCGAGTGCCGAAGCCGCCAGCGCCTGACACGCGCCCGCTTTCGTTTCTGCCGAGCAAGATCGCGCTCCGCGGGGCTTCTTTCTCGGAAAAGACGTAGGCGCGGAATAATACTAGGTTAAGCGCCCGGGGCTTCATCCCGAATTTCAATGAACACGAGGTCAGGAACACACATGGCAGTCATCCGTCATCACGTTGGTTCGCGTCTCTCCGAAATCGCGATCCACAACGGCACCGTCTATCTCTCGGGCCAGATCGCCGAAGACACCGATCAGGACATCACCGGCCAGACGCGCGAAGTGCTCGGCCACATCGACCGTCTGCTCGGCGAAGCGAACAGCGACAAGTTGCACCTGCTGTCGGTGCAAATTTACGTGTCCGACATGGTGCATTTTTCGGGCATGAACGCCGTGTGGGACGCATGGGTCGCCGAGGGCAACACGCCGCCGCGCGCAACCGTCGAGGCGAAGCTCGCCAATCCGGCCTGCCTCGTCGAGATCGTGGTCATCGCGGCGCAACGCACCTAAGCGCTGAGTCATATGTTCGAGCGTAGTGGCATTGCAGACATGACCGAGTCCGACGTTCTCAACGAGACGCATCCCGAGCCGTCCATCGAAGACGCGCTCACGTTCGTGCGCGAGCACGCAAAGGACGCGCGCGTCTCGACCGGCGAACTGCTCGCGGATCACGCGGCCGGCACCGCGCGCACCATGCAGACGCTGAACGTCGATGCGCACGCGGTCGCCGCGGGCGCGCTGTTCGTGCTCACGCCGCATCTCGACGATCCCGACAAGGTGATCGCCGAGCGCTTCGGACCGGAAGTGCAGAAGCTGGTCGGCGACGTGCGCAAGCTGTTGCGTCTCGGCTCGGTCAGTTCGCGCGCCACGCTCGCCGACGTCTCCGACAGCACGCGCGAGGCTGCGCGCCGCGCGCAGGTCGAGGCGCTGCGCAAGATGGTGCTGGCGTTCGCGCAGGATATCCGCGTGGTGCTGATCCGCCTGGCCTCGCGCCTGCAGACGCTGCGCTATTACGCCGCCACCAAGACCGATCCGGCGCCGGAGGTGTCGCGCGAGACGTTCGAGATCTACGCGCCGCTCGCCAATCGGCTCGGCATCTGGCAACTGAAGTGGGAACTCGAAGACCTGTCGTTCCGCTTCGAGGACCCGGTCACGTACAAGCGCATCGCCAAGCTGCTCGACGAGAAGCGCGTGGAGCGCGAATCGTATGTGACCGGCGCCATCGCGCGGTTGGAAAAGGAACTCGAGACCGCGCATATCAAGGCCGAAGTCAGCGGCCGGCCGAAGCACATCTACAGCATCGTGAAGAAGATGCGCGGCAAGCATCTCGACTTCTCCGAAGTGAACGACGTGCACGCGTTTCGAGTGATCGTCGGCGACATCAAGGATTGCTACACGGTGCTGGGCATCGTGCACAACCTGTGGCAGCCGGTGCCGCGCGAATTCGACGACTACATCTCGCGGCCCAAGCCGAATGGTTACAAGTCGCTCCATACGGTGGTGGTCGGCGACGACGGCCGCGCGTTCGAAGTGCAGATCCGCACGCACGAGATGCATCAGTTCGCCGAGTACGGCGTGGCTGCGCACTGGCGCTACAAGGAAGACGGCGTGCGCGGCTACGCTGGCGCGGTAACCGCGAGCGACAAGTACGACGAGAAAATCGCGTGGCTGCGCCAGTTGCTCGCCTGGAAGGACGACGTCGAAGGCGAGGGTGACGACGGCGATGGCGAAAAGCGCGGCTGGCAGCATCTGCGCGACGCCACGCTCGAAGACGATCACATCTACGTGATGACGCCGCAGGCACGCGTGATCGCGTTGCCGCAAGGCGCGACGGCGGTCGATTTCGCCTATTACCTGCACAGCGAACTGGGGCATCGCTGCCGCGGCGCGCGGGTCGACGGCGCGATGGCGCCGCTCAACACGCCCCTGCAGAACGGGCAGACGGTCGAGTTCATCGCGGTGAAGGAGGGTGGGCCGTCGCGCGACTGGCTCAATCCGAACCTCGGCTATCTGCAAAGTCCGCGCGCGCGGCAGAAGGTGCGCGCGTACTTCTTCAATACGACCGATGCGGCGGAAAGCATCGCGGCGGGGCGGAGCATCGTCGAAAAAACCTTGCAGCGCGAAGGCAAGACGTCAGTCAGCCTCGAGCAGCTCGCCACCAAGCTCGGCTTCAAGGCGCCGGAGGACTTGTACGCGTCCGTCGCCAAGGAAGAATTCAGCCTGCGCAACATCGAGCAGGCCCTGAGCAATGCGCCGCCGCCCGAACCCGAGCCGGAAGTTCCCGAGCAGTTCGAAAAGCGCAGCAGTGGGCAGAGCGTCGCGCACGGGGCGTCCACGGGCGTGCTGGTCGTCGGTGTCGATGCGCTGCTCACGCAACTTGCGCGTTGCTGCCGTCCGGCGCCGCCCGATCCGATCGTCGGATTTGTGACGCGCGGCAAGGGCATGTCGATTCATCGCTGCGATTGCGCAAGTTTCAAGCGCATGGCGCAGCGTTCGCCGGAGCGCGTGCTGCACGCCACCTGGTCCGCCGATGTGATGGACGGACGCGGGTCGTCGGTGTATCCAGTGGATTTGCAGGTGGAATCGACGGATCGGCAGAGCTTGCTGCGTGATATCATCGAAGTTTTCGCGCGCGAGAAAATCAACGTGATCGGCGTGAAGACGCAGAGCCGCCACAACATCGCTTATATGCAGTTCACGGTAGAAGTGTCGAGTTCCGCGCAAATTCAGCGTGCCTGCACGCTGCTGGGCGAAGTCCAGGGCGTGGCGCGGGCGGTACGGCGGGCCTGACGGACGGATAGAACACGGCGGCGTTTTCATTTTTCTGCCACTTGCCGGCAGAATCGGCGAATGTTTTCGAATTTTCCGCAGACGAAGCCTTGCCAGAATTCGAAACACTCCATATAATTTTAATTCTTCAGGCTCGTAGCTCAGCTGGTTAGAGCGCCACCTTGACATGGTGGGGGTCGTTGGTTCAAATCCAATCGAGCCTACCAACGAAAGAAAATCGAAATTCCCGCTTTTGACGGAGTTTCAACCCGTAAGAAGCGCTCGTGCGCAAAGGCGAAAATCGAATGGCACCGCGAACGGTGACCGAAACAGTTTCGGAGCAACGCTGCTAGTCGAGGACCTTATTCGCCTTCTGCCAAAATGTTTCGCGGTATGTAAAAAATGCGGCCCCTCGATAGCGGGGCCGCATTTTTTTGTCCCTTGGTTTTCGATTGAAGAGTCCGATCGGAAGCGATTCCCAGGGCATTGATTCAGTCGAACTCGCCCGGCGTGCGCGGGCGTCTTGGAGAACGAAATGGTTTCGGTACGTTTGCCTGATGGGTCGGTCCGCCAATACGACCACCCGGTGACCGTCGCGGAAGTCGCGGCATCGATCGGCGCGGGCCTCACCAAGGCAGCGCTCGCCGGCAAGCTAAACGGCGAACTCGTCGATACGTCGTTTCTCATCGATCAGGATACGTCGCTCGCCATCGTTACCGACAAAGACCCGGAAGGCGTCGATGTCGTGCGCCACTCGACCGCGCACTTGCTGGCGTATGCGGTCAAGGACCTGTTTCCCGAGGCGCAGGTGACCATCGGACCGGTCATCGACAACGGTTTTTACTACGACTTCTCGTATAGCCGTCCCTTCACGCCCGAAGATCTCGAGAAGATCGAAAAGCGCATGCAGGAACTCGCGAAGAAGGACGAGCCTGTGTCGCGTCGCGTCGTCTCGCGCGACGAAGCGGTCGATTACTTCAAGAGCATCGGTGAGGCGTACAAGGCCGAGATCATCCAGTCGATTCCGGAAAGCGACGAGATCCGACTGTACGGGCACGGCAACTTCATCGACCTGTGCCGGGGCCCGCACGTGCCGTCCACCGGCAAGCTGAAGGTCTTCAAGCTAATGAAGGTCGCGGGTGCATACTGGCGCGGCGATTCGAAGAACGAGCAGCTTCAGCGCATCTACGGCACCGCGTGGACCAGGAAGGAAGATCAGGACCAGTACCTCCATATGCTGGAGGAAACCGAGAAGCGCGATCACCGCAAGCTCGGCAAGCAACTCGACCTGTTCCATTTGCAGGA
The DNA here is from genome assembly GCA_001235855.1 of Candidatus Burkholderia brachyanthoides. GTDB lineage: Bacteria > Pseudomonadota > Gammaproteobacteria > Burkholderiales > Burkholderiaceae > Caballeronia > Caballeronia brachyanthoides. The sequence continues at coordinate 7,325 of LFJI01000036.1, read as the reverse complement.
CGAGGCGCCGGGCATGGTGTTCTGGCATCCGAAGGGCTGGTCGCTGTGGCAGCAGGTCGAGCAGTACATGCGTCGCCGTGTGAACGAGGCTGGCTATCTCGAGATCAAGACCCCGATGGTCATGGACCGCTCGCTGTGGGAGGCGTCGGGCCACTGGCAGAACTATCGTGAAAACATGTTCACGACCGAGTCGGAAAAGCGCGACTACGCCATCAAGCCGATGAACTGCCCCGGCCACGTGCAGGTGTTCAACCACGGCCTGCGTTCGTATCGCGATCTGCCGCTGCGCTACGCGGAGTTCGGCTCGTGCCATCGCAACGAGCCGTCGGGCGCGCTGCACGGTCTCATGCGCGCGCGCGGCTTCGTCCAGGACGACGCGCATATTTTCTGCACGGAAGATCAGTTCATCGCGGAATCGATCGCGTTCAATACGCTCGCGATGAGTGTGTACAAGGATTTCGGGTTCGATCACATCGACATCAAACTGTCGCTGCGTCCGGAACAGCGCGCAGGCACCGATGAAACCTGGGATCGCGCGGAACAAGGCCTGCGTGAGGCCCTGACCGCTTGCGGCCTGCAGTGGGAAGATCTGGCGGGCGAAGGCGCGTTCTACGGCCCGAAGATCGAATACCATATCAAAGACGCGCTCGGCCGCTCGTGGCAGTGCGGCACGCTGCAACTCGACATGGTGCTGCCGGAGCGTCTCGGCGCGGAATACGTAGCCGAAGACAACAGCCGTCGCCGTCCGGTCATGCTTCACCGCGCGATCGTCGGGTCGATGGAGCGCTTCCTCGGCATTCTGATCGAGCACTATGCCGGTGCAATGCCGCCCTGGCTGGCCCCAATTCAGGCTGTCGTGCTGAATATTGCCGAAAGTCAAGCGGATTATGCTGCAAATCTCGCCCAATCGTTGCAAAAACAAGGGCTTAGAGTCGAGTCCGATTTGCGCAATGAGAAGATTAGCTATAAAATACGCAAGTACACGCTGCAAAAGGTTCCCTATTTGCTGATTGTAGGCGACAAGGAGCGTGAGGCGAATACCGTAGCCGTGCGTGCTCGTGGCGGTGTCGATCTGGGCGTCATGCCGGTCGACGCATTCCTCGAACGTCTGCAGCAGGAAGTGCGGGCGTTCAAGTAAGTCACTCGCAGCGCGGCTTGTTTTTTCATTTCTAGAGGAAACGTAACATCGCTACTGATAAGTCGTCACATCGCATCAACGGTGAAATTACCGCACCCGAGGTACGCTTGGTCGGAGTGAACAACGAACCGCTCGGAATCGTGAAACTGGCCGAGGCTTTCCGTCACTCGGAACAGCTCGATGTGGATCTCGTCGAAATCGCGCCGCAGGCATCGCCGCCTGTTTGCCGTTTGATGGATTACGGCAAGTTCAAGTACTCGGAAGCGAAGAAGCAGCACGAGGCGAAGCTCAAGCAGAAGATCGTGCAGGTGAAGGAAGTCAAATTCCGCCCCGGCACGGATGACGGTGACTACAACGTCAAACTGCGCAACCTCACGCGCTTCCTCGAAGACGGCGACAAGACGAAAATCACGTTGCGTTTCCGCGGTCGCGAAATGGCGCACCAGGAAATCGGCATGCGCATGCTCGAACGGCTGAAGACGGATCTGGACGAATACGGTCAGGTCGAGCAAATGCCGAAGATGGAAGGGCGCCAGATGATCATGGTGCTCGCGCCCAAGAAGAAGGGTAAGTAATTCATCAGGCATCGAGACGATGGATCGCGCGCCGTCGCAAGGCGGTCAGCGCGGCGGTTTCAGAGGGACGTCATTTCGGTGGCATCGCTCATGAAAAGCGGCGGCTCTTCACCGAGCCGCACGCGAATATAAGTGGAGCGTGGGTTTCGAAGGGTGGGAAGCGATCTTTGCATGTACTGAAGGATCAACCGCACACCCATGACCATCTAATAAACTGGAGTTGTTTCATGCCGAAGATGAAGACCAAGAAGAGCGCTGCGAAGCGCTTCGTGGTGCGTTCGGGCGGTACTGTCAAGCGCGGTCAAGCGTTCAAGCGCCACATTCTTACCAAGAAAACCACCAAGAACAAACGCCATCTGCGTGGCGCCACGGCCGTTCACGATTCCGATCTGAACTCCGTCCACGCAATGCTGCCGTTCGCCTAACTTCAACTCAAACTCATAGGAGCGCAACATGCCTCGAGTAAAACCTGGGGTTACCGCACGGGCCCGTTACAAGAAGATCATTCGTCTGGCCAAGGGTTACCGCGGCCGTCGTAATAATGTCTATCGCATCGCCAAGCAGGCGGTCATACGCGCAGGCCAATACGCCTACCGCGATCGCCGCAACAAGAAGCGTGTGTTCCGCGCACTGTGGATCACGCGTATCAACGCGGTGGTACGTCAGCACGACATGACCTACAGCGTGTTCATCAACGGCCTGAAGAAGACTTCGATCGAACTCGACCGTAAGGTTCTGGCTGACATGGCTGTGTTCGACAAGGCTGCTTTTGCTGCGATCGTGAAGCAAGTAAAAGCCGCCGTTGCAGCCTAATTGCAAAATTAGCACTGCGTGGTTCGCCTGAGCGTCGCCAAGCTGTTGACGGTGGCGCGATGGCAGAAAACGGGGCTCTCACCGAGCCCCGTTTTTGTTGGTCGGACGGTTTTGCTTATCCTCGCTCATCCGCCTGCGCGCAAGCGGCGTGGATCAGCAAAACCGAACCTCAGTTTGAACTTCGACGTTAAAAGATGGGACCAATGGATCTGGACAAGATTGTCGCGGATGCGAAAAGCGCCTTTGAAAACGCCACCGATGCCAACACGCTCGAAAACGAGAAAGCCCGCTTTCTCGGCAAATCCGGCGCGCTGACCGAGTTGCTGAAGGGCCTGGGCAAACTCGATCCGGAAACGAAGAAGACCGAAGGCGCGCGCATCAATCAGGCGAAGCAGCAGGTCGAGGCGGCGCTGAACGCGCGTCGTCAGGCGCTCGCCGATAAACTGCTGAACCAGCGTCTCGCGTCCGAAGCCATCGACGTCACGCTGCCGGGACGCGGCGCGGGCAACGGTACGCTGCATCCGGTCATGCAAACGTGGGAGCGCGTCGAGCAGATTTTCGGCACGATTGGCTTCGATGTGGCCGACGGTCCCGAGATCGAAACCGACTGGTACAACTTCAGTGCGCTCAACAGTCCTGAAAATCATCCTGCACGTTCGATGCAGGACACCTTCTACGTCGATGGCAAGGATGCCGATGGCCGACCGCTCCTGCTGCGCACGCACACCAGCCCGATGCAGGTGCGCTACGCGCGCATGAACAAGCCGCCGATCGAGGTGATCGTTCCGGGCCGCACGTACCGCGTGGACAGCGACGCGACCCATTCGCCGATGTTCAACCAGGTCGAAGGCCTGTGGATCGAAGAGAACATCAGCTTTGCCGATCTGAAGGGCGTCTACACCGATTTCCTCAAGAAGTTTTTCGAGCGCGACGACATTCTCGTGCGCTTCCGTCCGTCGTACTTCCCGTTCACGGAGCCGTCAGCCGAGATCGACATGATGTTCGAATACGGCAAGAACGCGGGCAAATGGCTGGAAATCTCCGGCTCGGGTCAGGTACATCCGACCGTCATCCGCAACATGGGCCTCGATCCGGAGCGCTATATCGGCTTTGCGTTCGGCAGCGGCCTCGAGCGTCTGACGATGCTGCGCTACGGCCTGCAGGACCTGCGTCTGTTCTTCGAAGGCGATTTGCGCTTCCTGCGCCAATTCGCCTGAAGGGCGCCCTGCCTGCGGCGTTCGGTGCGGCTCAACACGCACCGAACGAGAGACTCCAGATATTTCGAACGTAGACACACATGCAATTCCCCGAATCCTGGTTGCGCAGTTTCGTCGATCCCAAGCTCAACACGAACGAACTCGCGCACGCATTGACGATGGCAGGTCTCGAAGTCGAAGCCCTGCGTCCGGTCGCGCCGCCCACCAGCAAGATCGTCGTCGGACAAGTGCTCGAAGTGGCGAAGCATCCGAACGCCGACAAGCTCAACGTCTGTCAGGTCGACGCCGGCACGGGCACGCAGTTGAACATCGTGTGCAGCGCGCCGAACGTGGCGCCGGGCATCAAGGTGCCGGTCGCGCTGATCGGCGCCGAACTGCCACCGACCGAAGCTGGCGGTGAGCTATTCGCGATCAAGCCGACCAAGCTGCGTGGCATCGATAGCCAGGGCATGCTGTGCTCGGCCCGCGAACTGAAGCTGTCGGAAGACCACAGCGGCCTGCTGATCCTCTCGGCCGATGCGCAAGTCGGTCAGGACATCCGCGAGGTGCTCAATCTTGACGACACGGTGTTCGAGATCAAGCTCACGCCGAACAAGGCCGACTGTCTCTCGGTGTTCGGTGTCGCGCGCGAAACCGCCGCGATCACCGGCACACAGTTGAAGCCGATCGACATGCCGCCTGTCGAAACGAAACTCGACGAAAAGCTGCCGCTCAAGATTCTCGCGCCCGACCTGTGCGGCCGCTTCTCCGGCCGCGTGATTCGCGTCGTGAACGCGCACGCGAAGACGCCGCAATGGATGGTCGAACGTCTCGAACGCGCGGGCCAGCGCAGCATCTCGGCGCTCGCCGACATCTCCAACTACGTGATGCTGGAACTCGGGTGTCCGACGCACGTATTCGATCTCGACAAGATCCACGGCGCGATCGAAGTGCGTTGGGGCAAAAAGGGCGAGTCGCTCAAGCTGCTGAACGGCAATACGGTCGAACTCGACGAAACCGTCGGCGTGATCGCGGACGACCGTTACGTGGAAAGCCTTGCAGGCATCATGGGCGGCGACAGCACGGCCGTTTCGCTCGACACGACCAATATTTATCTCGAAGCCGCATTCTGGTGGCCTGACTCGATCCGCGGCCGCGCGCGCAAGTACAATTTCTCGACCGACTCGGCGCATCGCTTCGAGCGCGGTGTCGATTATTCGACGACGGTCGAGCATATCGAGCGCATCTCGCGTCTGATTCTGGACATCTGCGGTGGCGAAGCGGGTCCGGTGGACGATCAGATCGCCAACGTGCCGGACCGCAGTCCGGTGTCGATGCGTGTGGCGCGCGCGCAGCGCATCATCGGGATCGAGATCGGCGCGGACGAAATCGCGCAGATTTTCACGCGTCTGAACCTCGCGTTCGAGCGCGACGGCGACGCCTTCAAGGTCACGCCGCCGCCGTATCGCTTCGATATCGAAATCGAGGAAGACCTGATCGAGGAAGTGGCGCGCATCTACGGTTTCGAGAAGATTCCAGCGCGTCCACCCGTGGCGCGCAGCGAAATGCGCATCACGAACGAGACCAAACGTTCGATCCACGCGCTGCGCCACGCGGTCGCCGTGCGCGATTACTCGGAGACGGTCAACTTTAGTTTCGTCGATGCCGAATGGGAAAAGGACTTTGCAGGCAACGAGCATCCGGTCAAGCTGCTCAACCCAATCGCCAGCCAGCTTTCGGTCATGCGCACGACCACCTTCGGCAGCCTGATCGAGGTGCTGCGCTACAACCTGAATCGCCGCGCGGACCGCATCCGCGTGTTCGAGGCAGGCCGGGTGTTTCTGCGCGATGCGACCATCAAGGCAAGCGATCTGGCGGTCGAAGGTTTCGATCAGCCCAAGATGATCGGCGCGCTCGCCTACGGTCCGGCGCTCGAGGAGCAGTGGGGCGCAGCGTCGCGCAACGTCGATTTCTTCGACGTGAAGGGCGATGTCGAAGCCTTGTTCGCGCCGGTCGTGCCGCGTTTCGTGAAGGCGGAGCATCAGGCGCTGCATCCGGGACGTTCGGCGCGTATCGAAGTGGCGGGGCGCGCGGTCGGCTGGATCGGCGAACTGCATCCGCGCTGGTTGCAAAAATATGACCTGCCGCATGCACCGTCGCTGTTCGAAATCGCCGCCGATGCGCTCATGGATCGCGCGCTCGCGATGCCTTCGGACGTGTCGAAATTCCCGCCTGTGCGGCGCGATATCGCCATTGTCGTGGATCAGAACGTGCCGGTTCAGGCGCTACTCGACGAGATCGAAAACGCCCGTTCCGAACTCGCCTGCAAGCACGTCACGAGGGTTGCGTTGTTCGATGAATTTCGTCCAAAATCAAACACTTCCGGTGGTTTGGGAGCGCATGAGAAAAGTCTTGCCTTCCGGGTAACGTTGCAAGATACTGGCGGCACGCTTCAGGACGAAACGGTCGACACGGCGATCAAAACGCTGGTGGATCGCCTGGCTCGAGTACACGGCGCGCGGTTGCGGGGATAACCTGCAAGTTGCCCTCAGACTCAACCGCTAGTCGCATTCGTAATACGCGCCGTTTTACCGATATGAACCAAATGAACTCGAGTGATTTCGAAGCCCTTCTTTCGGCGCAGCGTAGCGCCATGACCCGAGATACCACGACTTCGAACGGCGGCGCGTCGGCCGACACGCCGACGCTCACCAAAGCCGAACTGGCTGAGATGCTGTTCGACTACGTCGGTCTGAACAAGCGCGAAGCCAAGGACATGGTCGAAGCCTTCTTTGAAGTCGTTCGCGATGCGCTCGAGAGCGGCGACAGCGTCAAGCTGTCCGGCTTCGGCAACTTCCAGTTGCGCGACAAGCCGCAGCGTCCGGGTCGCAATCCGAAGACCGGCGAAGCCATTCCTATCGCGGCGCGTCGCGTCGTCACGTTTCATGCAAGCCAGAAGCTGAAGGCGCTGGTCGAAACGGGAGCGGAGTCGGGCCTCACTCGCTGACCCGGCCTCGCGCATGTACGCCGCCCGCCGCGCCCGGATATGCGGGCGCGGCCGCTGTAAGACCGCCGCGCTTCAATCGACATCAATAACCACGATGGTTGATCGACGATGGAAAAAGTCGTCTTGCCTCCGATCCCGGCCAAACGTTATTTCACGATTGGCGAAGTCAGCGAGTTGTGCGGTGTCAAACCGCACGTGCTGCGCTATTGGGAGCAGGAGTTCATGCAGCTGAGGCCGGTCAAGCGGCGCGGCAATCGCCGCTACTATCAGCATCACGAAGTCTTGCTGATCCGGCGTATTCGGGACTTGTTGTACGAGCAGGGCTTCACCATCAACGGCGCGCGCAATCGTCTCGATTCACAAGGCCGCCCAGCGAGCGACGAGGGCGAAGCGCCCGAGCAGCCTGCGAACGAAAGCCCAGGCTCCGTGGATGTAGACCGGCTGCGCAAGGAGATCCTTCAGGTGATCGATCTGTTCGGAAAGTGAAGGCAAGTCATTGTATGAAATACTGCGACTCTGATCTGACCCCTAAAAGTTGGACCAGTTATTCGGCTAGGCCACTGAGGGCTGGGTCCTGTACATCACGGGACTCAGCC
>LFJI01000358.1 GCA_001235855.1 Candidatus Burkholderia brachyanthoides | reverse complement strand
TCTACCCCTGTGCTAGCAGGTGAAACAATCATCTATGCGACCTCACGTCGCAACGTAGCGGTCAGCCAGGTCCCCCAACTCGGTCGGGCAGACGAACGTGAAGTCAGCCGGATAGAACACGAACACCGACCACTTGCCCTTCAGGCTTTCTTCTGTGACGGTCTGAAAAGTCGCCATTATGGTAGGCGGCTGCTTTGAACGGCTTGACTTGGCTGTTGATGATGGGCATTACCAGTTCTTCTTTTCGAGTGGTGTTGAAGAAGTAAGGAAGTAAGTGAACTATACATTAAACCTATCGCGCTCGCGAAGTGGATTGATTCTATTCTATGTATAGAGGCAACCTATCGGGGCGATATTGCTCGCTATCCCGATCAGGGTTTTCGCGGCGTCGGGCAGGCGTCACTGGTAATGGGAAACAATTGCGGCAGACGTGTCGAGTTAGTTTCGAATTCAACAGGAGGCGGTATGAAGATCGGAATCATCGGAGCCGGGAATATCGGCTCGGCATTGGCGCTGCGCTGGGTCGGGCGCGGCCATGACGTGGAGATCGCCAATTCGCGCGGGCCGGCGTCGCTCGCGGGCGTCGAACGTGAAAGCGGCGCGAAGGCGGTCGCCGCGCGCGCGCGCGATGCGGTGCAGGGCGCGGACGTGGTGGTGGTGACCATTCCGCAGGCGAAGGCCGTCGTGATGCGGCTCGTCGAGGACATGGGCTCGATCCGGCGATGCCAACGGCATCGCCGGATCCTGGCGTCAGCAGCCCGCCACGCCCGTCTATACGACAGACTTCGATGCCGACGGCGTGCGCGTCGCGCTGCAGAAGGCCGATCCGGCACGCAAGCCCGAATGGCGCGCGATCGACCGCAGTTCCGGCGACTTCGCCAACCAGGCGTGAATACGGGCAAAAGGCGGGGGAAAGATCGGAATTAGCGCGCGACCGTGCGACAATCTACAAACTTCTCCGATGGGCTTTAACATAACGTGCCTAACGGCTGCCATTGGTCATTGCGTTGGCGATGCCGTTGGTCGCGCAGCGGCGCTCGGCCGTCATGGGCTTGCAGATTGATTATGAAAACCGCTTCTCCCCAGCAGGACGTGCAGAACCCGCAGCAGCGCTTCGGCGAGTGCGATGAGTGTGCCGATGTCGAACTGGTCGCCAATGCCACCATCCCCACTCGTTACGGCGTGTTCGCGTCGTATGTCTATCGCGTGAAGCATACGGACGTCGAGCACATCGCCTTCGTGATGGGCGACGTCGCTAACGGCAAATCCGTGTTGACGCGCCTGCACTCGGAATGCGTGACGGGCGACGTGCTCGGCTCCTACCGCTGCGATTGCGGCGAGCAACTGGATCTGGCGTTGCGTTATATCGCGGCGGAAGATCGCGGCATTCTGCTGTATCTGCGTGGACACGAAGGGCGCGGCATTGGCCTCGCGAACAAGATTCGCGCGTATGCGCTGCAGGAGCAGGGCCTCGATACTGTTGATGCCAACCTCCATCTCGGCCTGCCCGACGACGCCCGCGAATACGATTCGGCCGTCGCCATCCTTCGCGCGATGAACGTCAAGTCGGTGCGTTTGATGAGCAACAATCCGTCGAAGTTCGACACGCTGCTCAAGCACGATATTCCTGTATGCGAGCGCGTGGCGCTGGCCATTCCGATGCGCGAAGAAAACGAACGCTATATCAAGACCAAGCAGGCGCGCTTCGGGCATTACTTCGACGAGAACGAGTAAGTCCCTCCCGCCGATCGTCCTATTGCGCGTCGTGAAAAATGACGCCCAGCATATGCCTGCGCCCCGAGCGCAAACGGCTCACGCTGTGCCGCATTGCCGCATATTCACCCGGTACAGCCCGCGCGTTCCCTGCACGGGCTGGTCGTGAAGAACACGACATCGCCCTGCTCGAGCGGCACCACTTCCGCGCGCGACTGTATGCGCGGACGCTGCTCCGTCATCACGAGCTCGCCGCCGCAAATCGTGCGCGGACGCGGACAGCAGCACGGCCATCTGAAGCGGAAACACGTGTTCGCCGTACAGGTCTGATGCAGACAAAGTTGTAATCGCCCGCCCGATAACGCAGTAACAGCGGCATCGGCCGCGTCTGCCCATGATCTCGTTCCACCGGTTCGCGACCGGCGCGATGTCGCGGATACACCGACTCACGCAAGGCTTCGATCGGGTCGGGCAGTGGATACGCGAAGTACTTGTACTCGCCGCGTCCGAAGCCATGCCACTCCATCACGACGCGGCTGCGAAACAGCGCGTTGCTGTCCTCTCGGTCATAGAGCGCGGCGAGCGCCTCGCATTCCTGCGCGCTCAACAAACCTGGCGCGACGGCCGCACCGAAACCGTCCAGTTGCGCTTCGATCTCCTCCTAGTCCAGCGCGCCGACACGCGTTTCGATAGCCATTGTCATTTATTTTAGCACCATTATGTTCTTCCTCCGTCGATTTGCACGAAGTGTGTGTCCAACGCGCCGCGTCCGCACTCCGGGTCTTGCTCCACCATTCGGCTCCACGCATCAATCGATGCGCAGATCGCGCTCGCGCAGCACTTTCACGTGCCACCACGCGGGCAGCAGACGCCGCACTTCGCCGCGCGTATAGCGATCGTCGATCAGATACACCACGCCGCGATCCTCCGATCCGCGAATCACACGCCCGGCGGCCTGCACGACTTTCTGTAAGCCGGGAAACAGATACGCGTACGCATAGCCTTCGCCGAACGCATCGTGCAGGCGGGTCTTCATCTGCTCGTTGACGGGGTTGAATTGCGGCAGGCCGAGCGTGGCGACGAACGCACCGCCCAGCACCGCGAAGCCGATGCCGCATCGTCCGGCGTAAAGCGCGCGAGAAACCCGTGCTGCGCGGCTTCGCTCATCGCGCGCGCCTGATGCCAGCACGGAATCGACGGATGCCGCGCCGCGAGCGCATCGGCCACTTGCGCGAGGTATTCGAAGCTGCTGAAAAAGCTCAGGTAGTTGCCGGGCGCGCGCAGGTATTGCGCGGCGATCATGTCGGCGATGCGCGCCACGGATTGCGCCTGATCGCGGTAACGCGTCAATACATCGGTGATGGCGCGCACGTCCAGTTGCTCCGGGACGAACGGCGACTCGACTTCGATGGATGCGCACGCTGTTGGCGGGCAACCCGAGCGTATCGGCATAAAAATGCGCGGGCGTGAGCGTCGCGGAAAACAGCACCACGCTATGCGTGCGAGCGAAACGCGGCGCGAAAATCACGTTGCGCACACAGAGTTGCACGCGTCGCGCGTTCGCGTCCGGCAGCGTGATGTCGAAGATTGAGTGCGATCCGAAGCACTCCGCGATGAGCGTGAAATGCGCGGCATCGAAGTAGAAGCGCAGGATATCCGGCGTGAACGCGTCGGGTTGTTCGCCGAGCGTTTCGGTCATCAGACCGACCGCGTGGCTCAACGCGCTCAACAACGGCTCGGGTATGTCCGCGTGCGCCGCGTACTCGATGCCCTGCGCCTCTTGCGCGCGTACCGCATCGCTCCACTGGCGCGCGACACGCGCAAGCGCGCGCTTGATGAGCGGCGGCGCGGCGCATCGCATCGAACGGCGCGCGGTCGAGCGTCGCCGAATACATGCGCGCGCGGTGGCGAATGCGCGCCCGTAGGTGGTATGTGTATGCACGGCCG
>LFJI01000357.1 GCA_001235855.1 Candidatus Burkholderia brachyanthoides | reverse complement strand
GACGACATCCCATTCTAGCAAGCACTTCTAGGAAAAAGTAACTAACTCGCCCGTAACCCTTGTGGTTGCGGGCTTTTTTATTATTTACATTTTCTGAGTAGCCTTGTATCGTGCAACTAGGCACTTTTAAAAATGTAAATAAATAGCCGAGCGTTACACTGTCAGAAGCATAGTCTTTGAGTCAGGCGAACGTTTCCCGCTGCTGGTAGCTGTCCGCACTGGCTTGCCTTGTTCGACCCTACGGTCTTCGTCCTCAGCGAGTTCCGAGCCAGAAATCGAGCAAGTGCCAACATCGAACGCGCGCTGCGCGCGTTGAAGTTATTCCTGCTTTTCTGTGACAGGCATCGAATTGACTTGGCGCAGCGAATGCTGGATGGACAATTGCTAGAACTGGGCGAACTCGATGCGCTGGTGCAACTGTGCTGCCTTCCAATGCCGGATATTGAGGCCCAAGTCGATACATGCCCGACTGAATCCGAGAGAGCGGTCGTTTCCATTGAAAATTACCGGGCGAGAGCGAACAGAGGCCATCCGGAAGTTGGTGGCGACTCTGCCGGTATGCGAATACGGTACATCCGTCAGTTCATTGGCTGACTAGCCGACCGGCGATTGCTGAGTTTGAACACCGGCCATCAGTCGCGCGCGGTACTTGGTACTTCTCAATGCCCGAGATATTCTGATGTCCGGCCTTGCTGCCCGAATTCCGACAGGCAAAGGCCGTAACAAGACGCATGGCCGCCGCGCGCTCGACGACGTCGCACAGGAACGTCTCTGGCAGATTGTTGACGTGAATTCGCCGGAGAATCCGTGGGAGGGCCGGCATGCCAGAGTACGCAATGAACTCATCACGCGCTGGTTCATGGGCCTTGGCATCCAGCGTGGTGAACTTCTTGGCGTAAAAGTTAACGACGTGAATTTCCGGGCGAACGAAATCTTTATCGCCCGACATGCGGATGACCCCAGCGACCCGCGTACTCACCAACCCAATGCGAAAACGGCCGACCGCCTTTTACCTTTCAGTGACGACTTGGCGCGCCGGACGCGGCACTACATCCTGGAGGAACGACGTCGCTTCCCCGAAGCACGGAAGCACGCGTTCCTGTTCGTTGCGAACGGCGGGCGGTGCGCCACTCTCGTTGAGGGGGGCTGAACAAAGTATTCAGCGTGCTGAGCGCAAAGCATCCTGAGTTGAGCGGCGTCTTCCCACACCTGTTCCGCCATACGAACAACTACAACTTCTCGAAGCTTGCTGACGAACAAGGCATGGACCCTGAGACTAGGTCGCACCTGACGGGCTGGTCGGAGACGTCGGGTACAGCCGAAACCTATAATCTATACACGGTGGGAAATCGAGCGAAAGGCGCGCGAGGCGTCACTGCGTCTGCAGACTAAGATGGCGAGGCCGAAAAATGACGATTGATGCTGTCGCCGAGTTGTCGACCGCCACTCCACTCCTTACGTCGGTACTCTGCCGGCCACCGCCACGACACGCGGCGGCTGTCGTTTCGACCCGCGCCAAAATGTGTGGATTCTCAGGGAACTTACTCACGAAGTGACGTTGCGCTTCGACAATCTTCAGCACCTTGCAGACTACTTCAAAGCGTCATTCCTCCGCTCAACGCTCGTTTGGTACGCCGAGAATGGCTCTCTGCGCCACCTTGAGAACACTTACTCTCGGGCTTTACGCTTACTTGAGCATAAGTTCGAAACCACTGGTGCCCCTGTCGTCGAACTCTCTAGCGTTGACCTTCTCAATTTCCGGACGCACTTGAGCAGGGAGCGGGAGCGGTATCTGGGACTGGTGACGGGCTTCTTCAAGCAGTGACATCGACTTGGCTACGACGGCGTTACCCAAGACGCATACCTATTGCTCACTCAACTTCGGCTGAAAGGCAACCCTAAAGGTGTCGCTACGGCAACTTTTGCCCCACTGAAGGGTCCGTTCACAGCCATAGAACATGAAGCGTTGCTCGAGGCGCTCAACGGCGCGTATGGTCGAAACGAGGTGACCCTCGCCGAATATGTACTCTGTTGGATGTTTATCCTATTGGGCATACGGCCAACGCAGTACGCCGCTCTCAAGGTATGCGACGTCGCAGAGTTGCGGGCGAGCAATGGACGATTGAGCTATTTGGTGCGAATGCCTCGAGCAAAGACTCGGCAGGGTGATGCCCGTGGACAATTCAAGGACCGCCTGCTGACCCCCGAGATAGGTAAGCTTGTTTTTGAGTACGCTCGCCAAGTCGAAGAACACTTTGCGGAACTCATTGACGACCCGAGTCAGGCTCCGCTGTTTCCGGACGAGCGGGCCGACGCCCCAGCAAACGCGGACGCCTACCATCTTAAGTCTGCCGTGATTGCGGGAAGATTGAGCAGAACGCTAAATCGACTCAACGTTAGTTCGGTGCGGACCGGGGAGCGTATCAACGTGAGCGCGAGAAGGTTTCGGACGACCATTGGAACTAGGGCTGCCGAAGAAGGCCACGGCGAACTGGTGATAGCTGAGCTGCTCGACCACTCCGACACGCAAAACGTCGCGGGGTGTACGTACGGTCAACGCCGGCTATTATTGAACGCATCGACCGTGCGGTCGCGATGCAGCTCGCTCCGCTCGCGCAGGCGTTTGCAGGCAAGCTCATCAACGGTCCGCTCGAAGCCACCCGGAACGAAGACCCGTTGAGCCAGATACGGGCGCCGGCCGTTACCGGCAAATTCGAGGCAATATCCAGTTGTGGCAAAAAAGGCTTCTGCGGGTTCCTGAAGCCTATCGCCTGCTACACCTGCAGCAGTTTCGAACCGTGGCTCGACGGGCCGCACGAGAAGGTTCTTGAGTATCTGATTGCAGAACGTGAGCGTTTGATGACTGCCGGCGACGCGCGAATCGCGTCAATTAACGACCGTGCCATCCTAGCTGTTGCTGAAGTCGTGCAACTCTGCGAGTCTGCACGCGATGAAAGGAGAGCGGTCCATGGCTGACGTCGTTACGTTTGTGCCGCGGTCTGACCTTGATGCGCAGGCCAATCTGATGGCTTTCATTGAACTGTGCAGGACTCAGTTGACGATATTCGGTCATTTGTTGGACTTTAAGTCCGACATCTGGGATGTTTCCAAAACCATCAAGACACCCGGAAAAACAAGTGCATTGCGGCTGATATTCAGCAACCTTGACACCTGCAATAAGCCACAGCGCATCATGATGCGCGAGCCGTTCAAATCCTTCGCGAAATCCCTACCTGCGATATCAGCATGGCATGAACCCGACACGGGACGTCGCCAAACGCATGAGCGCGCTCAGAGCGCTGGAGGCCGCCCTGTGCGAGACCGGTCCATCGGACCCAGTGCGAGTCGACAGCCGCGTTCTAAACCGCGCTGCTCAGCTTCTGGGTGAGAGAGGCGCTGCGACCGCCGCTTACAGGGCCGGCGGACAGTTGGAAAAAATCGCCGCATTCATCTGCGATAACGGATGCTCCCCAATACCTACCCGATGGCGAAACCCATTGAAGCGGCCGGTCGATACGTTCAGGGTTGGAAAGGAGGCTGATGAGCGCCGCGCGAAGAAGATGCCGAGTTTGGCCGCACTAGATGCGTTGCCTAAGGTATTCCGGCTGGCCTCAGCGCCTGGCGGGTCAGGCCGAGCTGTTTGACGCCGCCATAGATATTATATTCCT
>LFJI01000356.1 GCA_001235855.1 Candidatus Burkholderia brachyanthoides | reverse complement strand
GCCGTGCTCGCCTGCGCCTTTGGAGCGCTGCTGAAAATGTGAACAGAACCTAGTCTTTCCGATAAGTAAACATTCGCAGCGCTGTTTCAATGGTGACCATTCGTAAGGGTTGCCATGCGTCTTTTCAAGAACAAACGTCACGCCGCGCTTTCGATCGCTCCCGGCATGTATGCCGAGGAAGATCCAAGCAAGGTCATTTTCGAAACAAGTACCAGGCTCCAGCTTGAATCGAACCGCTGGATGCTGATCTCGTTCGCGCTCGCGGTTGTGGCGGCCGGCGCCGTTTGGACGCGTCAGCCGCCGCCCTCGGTAACCCGAGTCGTCGGCGTTTCATCTGACGTTGGCGGTCATCCCATCGTGACCGAGCTAGTTGCTTACAAACCCGACCAACAGGCAATCCGTACGACCGTGAAGGATATGGCGGTGCGCTGGTTCACCATCGAGCCGGTGCTGTGCGACCGCCTCGAAACCTCGCGCATGACCGCCAACATCAACTCGGTCAAAGCGCAGATGATCGGTGCGGCGGCGGGGCAGTTTCACGATTGGTTGAAGAACGATGCACCGTTTCAAGCGATCACCGCGAATCCGAAGCTGATTCGCGAGGTCAATGTGCGGAACATCGCCCTGCTCGGGGATTCGACCGTGCTGGTCGAGTTCACGACGACCACTTCGCAAGCTGGCTCGGTCGGCAAGCCCGAGGTCAAGCAATTCGCGCTGACGCTTCGCTATCAGATCGTCGCCCTTAGCGCAGATCAAGCGCTGACGGCGACCGTCGTCCCCTCGATGTGAGCGCACGCATGCACTTCGAATCCATACCGGGAGAGAAGGGCGCGAAGCTCGTGTTCGGGCTCGATTGGCGTGCCTACTCCGCAAAGGGGGCCAGCGTCGAGCGTCGCCAGTATACTCAGGACTCGGGCGCCACGCATTACACCGAGATCAAGGCGAAAGACGAAACGATCGGCGGATTTTGTCATCTCGAACCGTCTCAACGCAAGGGCGGCAAGCTCTATTCCGCCGCTGCACGAATCGCGATGCTCGATCGCGTCCGTCGTCGGCCCGCTGTGATCGTGCTCATCCAGAATGATGGACGTGTGCATCTCGTGCTCGTTCTTCGTGGCGCAGTGTCGGTCGACACCGAAGTTGCACTCAACGCGCTTAGCGATCGACGCGACGAGATTGAGGATCAGTGTGCGAAAGCCGGACTGAAGCTCGCGACGCTCGGCCACGGCGCGCTACCTCACGCGCTTGATGAAGACTTCGAGCTTCGCGAGCTGCTCGTCGCGCGCAAGGTCGGGCTGATCAAGAAGGTTCCCGTCGCCATTCCGACCACCATTCCGTTGCTGGTCATCCTGGCGGCCGTGTTCTTCGACGGTAAGCAACTGATCGACGTGTTCAATCCGCCTCCACCCCCGTCGGCGCTATTGCCGACATTCATGCAGGAGTATCAGGCGGCAGTCGCGCGGACTCTTGGCGCACCGGCGCCGCTGGCGAACGTGCTCGCCCCACGGTTACTGGCGAGTTTCGGCACCCAGGAAAGCAATGTGGCTGGTTGGCAGTTCGAGAAAGCCTCATGTGCGGTCGCCTGGCCATGCGTCGTAACCTACAAGCGTCAGGGCGGCACCTTCAAGGAATTCGATGCGCGCGCGCCCGAGTCGCTGCGTCCGATTGTCTTCAACCCTGATGGCTGGCATCTCACCACGCGCGGACCGGAAGTGTCGGTTGCCGAGCGGGTGGCGCTCGCTCAACAGAAGACCTGGCCCACTCAGCAAGCGCTGATCAAGGCGCTACAAACCGATCCGCAAAAACTCTCGACCAAACCCGACACGCTCGACAGCCACGGGTATGTCGTCGACATCAAGCCGGCCGAACGCCTGATTCCTCGGCAGCCGATGGCGGGCGAGGTGCAAGGTCCGCTCGTGCAGCGTGGTACGTGGCAGATCGATGGATACAAATGGCAGAGCGCGCTGCTCGCGCGCCTGCCCGACAACATGGCGCTGGACACCCTCGACGTGGAGTTGAAGGAAGACGGCACAGGTGTGCATTCCACTGCGAAGGGTAAATACTATGTTCTCAACTAATTGGCCGCGCGGCGTTGTGTGCTTCGGTGCACTCATGCTCGTCGCCGGCATGTCCCAGGCGCAGGAAAGCCACCTCTCACTCGACGACATCGACAAGTTGGCGAGGCAGAAGCTCGTCGATTCGATGCGTAAAAGCGACGGCGCAGGATCCAGTGCCGTCGGCCTGGGCTCGCCTCTTGCCGCGGCCCCGCAAGCCCCCGTGACGGCGTCGGCACCGGCTGCGGTGAAGGTCGAACGCAAGCCTGCACCTGCGCCTAAGCGCGTTATTCCGGTTTCCTTCGTTGGCGCCTATTCCGACATGTCCAGCGCATACGTGCTCTATGACTACCAGGGCACGACTTATACCGCGCAGCAAGGATCTCAACTGCTCAACGGCTGGACCGTTGCGTCGGTAAACGGGTTCGAGGTGAACCTCGCCGATGGCAAGCGCAAATGGTTTGAGACCATATCCGCGCCAGTCGATACACCAGTCTCGTTTCCGGATAGCCCGTCGGTCCGCGCAATCACCGACCTTGGCTCGCCCCTTCCTCCCGGCGGTCTCGCTTCGACCGCTCCTACCTTCGTTCCCTTCGCGAAATAAATCATGGGCTTTTTTGGACAAGAAGAGCAGGACGCGCCGGAAGCTAGCGGCGGATTTTTCAAACGCTTCCGCGCGCAGCGCTCGAGCTTTGTTGAACCGAGCGCCGGCGCGGAGCCGGTGTTAAAGCGTTCGTCACGTCAACGCGCGCGTGCCGAAATCAATGTCAGAACCGAACAGCGAGACGACTCCGCGCGGACACGTCCAACCAATCCACAAGTCTCATTTCTCGGGCGCGCGCTGTTTGGCGGTGACATTGAGGACGTCGATAGCACTGATGTTGAGAGTGGGGGAGGCGTCAGTCCTGTCATCAAACCGGTCGAAAGCGTGACGGATGTTGGTCACGCCTCTGTCGAGAATCAGGATCGCGCTTTGGCGAGCGTCCCGAAAGACGAGGCGAATCACGAACCGGCTCTCCGCCCCTTTGTGCCGCCGAAGTTCGAACGTCCGAGCTACGAAAGCATGGCAGCTGCGATGGCCACCGCCGAAAAACACGATGCGAACCCTGTATCGGCGCCGGTCGCCGAGCAGCCCGTGCATCCCGCGGAGCCGCTTCTGAATTCCGTGACGCTCGTCAGCTGCGCGGCGGACGAACAGCAAGCACGGGCGAAGCGCCCCGACGGGCCCCCGGCCGTTGGAATATCGCCGTCGGTGCGACGTCCAGACGCTCCGGTCGCCTCTGCCGACGATTTGATCGACGATGACAATGCCTTGAACGCGCCGATGTCGGGACGTCCAGAATTGGTATCAGTCGAGTCATTGCCCGAGTTCAAGCGCGTCCTGACCTTTGCTGACGATGATGCAGCGTTGTGTATCCCGGCCAGCGCGCGCAAAGAATTCGTCGCCGTGGAATTGCAGCCAGGTGTCGCCGTTACGGTCGCGACTTCGCGCTTCGCTGAAAAAGCGCAGTACGCGACCTTTATCAAGGATCTCGGTTCGAATGACATCCTCGTGCGCGAGTGTACAGACCGGAGACATGGGTAACAGGTGTGTCAGGACAGGGGTAACACTTAG
>LFJI01000355.1 GCA_001235855.1 Candidatus Burkholderia brachyanthoides | reverse complement strand
TACGCACGGTGGTGTGGGAGGGGTCGGACCGTGAGGCCTGCCCCTATCCCGAATTTGCCCGACTGTAGTCCCGCCCGCCTTATTGATCGATAATTCCACCCTATGAACGCACCGCCCAAAGACCCGCAACTCGATGAGCTAAAAGTCCCGCCGCACTCGATCGAAGCCGAGCAATCGGTGATCGGCGGCCTGCTGCTGGACAACGCAGCTTGGGACCGCATCGCTGACGTGATGGCGCAAGGCGATTTTTATCGTTACGACCATCGCATCATTTACGAGCATATCGGCCGGCTGATCGCGTCCACGCGTCCGGCTGACGTCATCACCGTCTACGAAGCCCTCAACATGGCCGGCAAGGCCGAAGAAGTGGGCGGTCTCGCTTATCTGAACGCGCTGGCGCAGAACACGCCGAGCGCGGCGAATATCCGCCGTTACGCGGAAATCGTGCGGGATCGTGCGGTGTTGCGCCGTCTGGTATCCGTCGCTGATGAAATATCCGCCGACGCCTTCAATCCGCAAGGCAAGGAAGTGCGCCAGATTCTGGACGAAGCCGAATCTCGCGTGTTTTCGATCGCGGAAGACGGCGCGCGCGGCACGCAGGGCTTCCTCGAAATCGGGCCGCTGCTGACGCAGGTGGTGGAGCGCATCGACACGCTATACCACACCGCGAATCCGAGCGATGTGACCGGCACACCCACGGGTTTCGTCGACCTCGACCACATGACGTCGGGCATGCACGGTGGCGAACTGATCATCGTGGCAGGGCGGCCGTCTATGGGTAAAACGGCGTTCTCGATGAATATCGGCGAATACGTGGCGGTGGAGTATGGCTTGCCGGTCGCCGTGTTCTCGATGGAAATGCCCGGCTCGCAACTGACTATGCGTATGCTCGGCTCGGTCGGCCGGCTCGACCAGCATCGCATGCGCACCGGGCGCCTCACGGACGAGGACTGGCCGAAGCTCACGCACGCCGTGCAAAAAATGAGCGAGGCGCAGCTTTTTATCGACGAAACTGGCGGTCTGAACCCGATGGAACTGCGTTCGCGCGCGCGGCGTCTGGCGCGGCAATGCGGCAAACTCGGGCTGATCATCGTCGATTATTTGCAGCTGATGACCGGTTCCAGCACCGGTGAAAACCGCGCGACCGAAATTTCCGAAATCTCGCGTTCGCTCAAGTCGCTCGCCAAGGAACTCGACGTGCCGGTGATCGCGCTTTCGCAGTTGAATCGCGGTCTGGAGCAGCGGCCGAACAAGCGCCCGATCATGTCCGACCTGCGCGAATCCGGCGCTATCGAACAGGACGCGGACGTGATCCTGTTCATCTATCGCGACGAAGTCTATAACCCCGACAGCCCCGACAAGGGCATGGCGGAAATCATCATCGGCAAGCAGCGTAATGGTCCGATCGGACCCGTACGGCTGACGTTCCATGGCCAATACACGAAGTTCGACAACTTCGCCGGCGCGCAGAGCTTCTACGGCAGCGAGTGAGCCTGCGCATCGCCGGGCGGGGCTGTCAAGTGAACCGTTGACGCGTTGCCGCGCGTCACCGACACGCGGCGCGCTGATCTCTGCCTACGGGTACAATATAATGGTTTTATGTCCGTCTTATTGACCCAATATTCGGGACTGGTGGAGGACGTCGCCACTGCCATCTCTCTGTATAACGTGCGGGCGGTGACCTCGGAGGCGAGCCAGCGTGTGCAGCAGGCGGTGGAACTGCTCGCCGACATGAAGCGCGCGAGCGAAATCCTGAAAATCCGCGAGGACGTCGACCAGCTCGAATCCGACGCGAACCGCGTGCTGCGTTTGGCCATGTCGAAGCTGTTCCGCGAGGAACACGACGTCAAGACGCTCATCAAGCTCAAGGCGATCTACGAGTTGCTGGAGACGATCACCGACAAGTGCGAGGACGTCGCCAACATCATCGAATGCATCGTGCTGGAAAACGCCTGACCGACGCCACGATGCATTCGATTCAACTCGCCATCTGGGCGGTCTCTCTGCTCGTCATCGTCGCGCTGCTGTTCGACTTCATGAACGGGTTCCATGATGCCGCCAATTCCACCGCGATGGTCGTTTCCACCGGCGTGCTCAAGCCACAGCAGGCGGTTGCCTTCGCCGCCGCGTTCAATGTCATCGCGTATTTCGTGTTTCACCTGAAGATGGCCGCCACAGTCGGCAAGGGCACCATCGACCCGGCCATCGTCGATCACTACGTCATCTTCGGCGCGCTCGTCGGCGCGATCGGCTGGAATGTCGTGACGTGGATCTACGGCATTCCGTCGAGTTCGTCGCACGCGCTGATCGGCGGGCTGGTCGGCGCGGCGCTGGCTAAATCCGGCTGGGGTTTGCTCAACTGGGACGGGCTGCTGAAGACCGTCGCGTTCATCTTCGTGTCGCCGGTGCTCGGCTTCGTGCTCGGCTCGTTCTTCATGCCGCTGGTGTCGTGGATGTATTTCCGTACGCCACCGTCGAAAGTGGACCGGTGCTTTCGCCGCCTGCAACTGCAACTACTTTCGGCCGGTCTGTATTCGCTGGGCCACGGCGGCAACGACGCGCAGAAAACCATCGGTATCATTTGGATGCTGCTGATCGCGTCGGGCTATGCTTCCGCCACGGCCGATGTGCCGCCGGTCTGGGTGATCTGTGCTATCTGTCGATGGGGCTCGGCACGCTGTTCGGCGGCTGGCGCATCGTGCGGACGATGACGATGGGCCAGAAGAAGATCACCAAGCTCAAGCCGGTCGGCGGTTTCTGCGCAGAGACGAGCGGGGCGCTCACGCTGTTCATGGCGTCCTTCCTCGGCATTCCCGTGTCGACCACGCACACGATCACCGGCGCGATTGTCGGCGTTGGCGCGACGCAGAAGTTCAGCGCGGTGCGCTGGGGTGTCGCGGGCAACATCGTGTGGGTGTGGATTCTGACCATTCCAGCGTCGGTCGCGCTCGCGGCGGCGGGCTGGTGACTCGGTCACCGCTTTCTGTGAGCCGACACGGCCGGGAAGCCGCACACTCCCGGCCGTTTCCATTCGGTCCACCGCGTTTCTCTGTATTCGTTCAAGCGAAACGTTATAGCGGCGTAAAAATTGAATAATATCAATGTTTTGATCACGAACGTTGCAATAATCGATGCATCGAATATGCGCCGAGTAATTGCGGTGCTGGCAATGTTCATGGCCATTTCGTATTCGAATGCCGTTGCCGCGGCGGGAACCGGGGCGCCCGATGGAATTCATTCCGGCACGGTAATCACCTTGGGGATCGTGGAGGGTGGCTTACGGTCTTATATCGACGATACCGGTGACGGGCCTGGCGGTCTGGGCGTCGATTATCTCGCGCATGCACTCAAGGCGGCGAATCTCGCTTTAAATATAAAAAGATTCAATAGTCAGGATGCGTTGAATAATTTCGCGTGCCGCGGCGAAGTGGATTTATTGGTCGACGGATCGCATACCGCATCGCGCGAAGGCTGTTTCATTTATTCGAATCCCTATTATCGTAGTGCGACCGTTTCGGTTACACGCAAGGATCACCCGCAAACATTTGCGTAATTCGCGAAAGCTGGACACGCGTTTCGTGTGAAGGTGGACGGCTAATTCGCGCGAAGCTGGACAGTCGGAGCGCAGCGACTCGGGGTTTTCGCTTTTTACTCTGACTGCGGATTGGTGGTCAAACTCTTTTTACGC
>LFJI01000354.1 GCA_001235855.1 Candidatus Burkholderia brachyanthoides | reverse complement strand
AACCGTTTCGCGGGAAAGTAAACAGTCCTTCCGGGCTCTTTTTGAACTGGCCTTTAAGCGCATCATTTTCTATCGTTTCCAAACACAAGAGTAGTTTTTTGGATATTTTCGTCCAGCAGGTCCTTAACGGACTGGTGCTCGGCAGTGTCTACGCCATCATCGCGTTGGGCTACACGATGGGATACGGCACTCTCGGCATCATCAACTTCGCGCACGGCGACGTGCTGATGATCGGCGCGATGGTGGCCCTGTCTGCCATCACGGTGTTACAGAATCACTTCCCGGGCCTCGGCAACGTCGCGACGCTGACCATCGCCGCGGTGGTCTGCGCCGTGGTCGGTTTCACCATCGAATGCGTGGCCTACCGGCCGCTGCGCCGCGCGCCGCGTCTGGCACCGCTGATCACCGCGATCGGCGTGTCGATGCTGCTGCAGACGGCCGCGATGATAATCTGGTCGCGCAACCCGCTGCCGTTCCCGCAGCTGCTCTCGACCAACCCGCTCAACGTGATCCAGGCAACGGACACAACGCCGGGCGCCGTGATCTCGCCGACCGGAATCATCATCGCGGTGGCCTTCATCGTGATGGCGGGCCTGCTGCTGGTGCACAAGACCAAGCTCGGCCGTGCGATGCGCGGGATTTCGGAAACCCCGAACAACGCGAGCCTGATGGGCGTGAACCCGAACTTCGTGATCTCGGCCACCTTCATAATTGGCTCGGCCCTGGCCGGCGTGATGATCACTTTCGAATACGGCAACGTGCACTTCTACATTGGCTTCATCCCGGGCATGAAGGCCTTCACGGCCGCGGTGCTGGGCGGGATCGGCAACCTCGGCGGCGTGCTGCTCGGTGCCGGCTATATCCGCAATCTGACGGGCGGCGTGTTCGGCAGTAACTACCAGGACGTGTTCGCGTTCGTGGTGCTGATCATCGTGCTCGTGTTCCGTCCGTCGGGCCTGCTCGGCGAACGCGTGGCCAACCGCGCATAAGGAGACCAACCATGACTTCCATTCAAGCGATCGAAACCTCGACGACGCTCGTCGAGGAACGCAACCTCGCCAAGACCCTCACGGTCGGCATCGTGGTGGCGATCCTGGTCGCCGGCCGCGCCGTTCCTGATCGGCGCGGCCGGCGGCAACTACTGGGTGCGCGTGCTCGACTTCGCGATGCTCTAGGTGATGCTCGCGCTGGGCCTGAACGTGGTGGTCGGCTTCGCCGGCCTGCTCGACCTCGGCTACATCGCGTTCTACGCGGTGGGCGCCTACGTTGCCGCACCTGACCACGCAGTTCGAGTGGATCGCGGCCATGTTCCCGAACGGCCTGCATACACCGTACTGGATCGTGGTGCCGATGGCGATGGCACTGGCCGCGCTGGCCGGCGTGCTGCTCGGCGACTACCTCGCGATCGTGACGCTCGGCTTCGGTAAAATCGTCCGGACCTTCATGAACAACCTGGACCGCCCGGTCAACATCACGAACGGGCTGCAGGGAATCACGGGCGTGGCGCCGCTGCATTTCGACAGCTTCAACCTGTCGCAATCGCACACGCTGTTCGGCTTCACCACCACATCAATCTATCTGTACTACTACGTGTTCGTGATTTGCTTGCTGCTGGTGATCTGGGTCTGTACGCGTCTGCAGCACTCGCGTATCAGCCGCGCCTGGGCTGCGATCCGCGAGGACGAAATCGCCGCCCAGGCGATGGGCATCAACACGCGTAACGTGAAGCTACTGGCCTTCGCGATGGGCGCCTCGTTCGCTCAGCCTGTCGGGCTCGATGTTCGGTGCGTTCCAGGGCTTCGTCTCGCCGGAATCGTTCACCTTCTGGGAATCGATCGTGGTGCTGGCCTGCGTGGTGCTGGGCGGCATGGGCCACATCCCGGGCGTAATCCTCGGCGCAGTGCTGCTGGCCGTGTTCCCGGAAGTGCTGCGCTCGACGATGGGCCCGCTGCAGCACGCGCTGTTCGGCCATGAGATCGTCGACACGGAAGTGACCCGTCAGGCGCTCTACGGCCTCGCGATGGTGCTAATCATGCTGCATCGCTCGGAAGGCCTCTGGCCGGCGGTGAAGTAAGAGTACAAGATCGCGAAGCTGGTCAAGCGCAACGGCAAGAAGACGGCGGTTCGCGCGTAAGGGACGGATACGGAGAAACAAGCAATGAGCGAGAACATTCGACTGTCCGTCAAGGGCGTCAACAAGCGCTTCGGTGGCCTGCAGGCGCTGTCCGATGTCGGCCTGCAGATCCGCGAAGGCGAGATCTACGGCCTGATCGGCCCGAACGGTGCCGGCAAGACCACCTTCTTCAACGTGATCACGGGCCTGTACACGCTGGATTCGGGCGACTTCAAGCTGGACGGCACGAACTACACACCGACGGCCGTGCACGAAGTGGCCAAGGCCGGCATCGCCCGGACCTTCCAGAACATCCACCTGTTCGGCGGCGTGACGGCGCTGGAAAACGTGATGGTCGGCCGCCACGTGCGTACCAAGCACGGCCTGCTGGGCGCCGTGTTCCAGACGCCGGTGGAACGCCAGGAAGAGCGCGAGATCAAGGAACGCGCGATCGAGCTGCTCGACTACGTGGGCGTGCTGAAGTACGCGGACTACACCTCGCGCAACCTGTCGTACAGCCACCAACGCCGCCTCGAGAAATCGCCCGCGCACTCGCGACCGATCCGAAGCTGCTGGCGCTCGACAAGCCGGCCGCGGGCATAAACGCGACGGAGAAGGTCGATCTGACGGCCCTGCTCGACAAGATCCGCTCGGACGGCAAGACGATCCTGCTGATCGAACACGACGTGAAGCTGATGATGGGATTGTGCAACCGGATGACGGTGCTCGATTACGGCAAGGTGATCGCCGAGGGTCTGCCGCAAGACGTGCGGAAGGATCCGAAGGTGATTGAGGCATATCTCGGCGCAGGGGTGCACTAATTGCAGCGGGCAGCGGCAATGTTGAAGATTTCGGGCTTGCAGGTGAACTACGGCGGCATCCAGGCGGTGAAGGGTGTCGACATGGAGGTTCGCCAGGTCGAGCTGGTCACGCTGATCGGCGCCAACGGCGCGGGCAAGACCACCACGATGAAGGCCATCACGGGCCTGAAGCCGTTCTCGGGCGACGACATCACCTACGAAAGCAAGTCGATCAAGGGCGTGCCGGCACACGAGCTGCTCAAGCGCGGCCTGGCGATGGTGCCGGAAGGCCGCGGCATCTTCGCGCGCATGTTGATCCTCGAGAACATGCAGATGGGCGCTTACCTGCGTAAGGACAAGGACGGCATCAAGTCCGACATCGAGCGCATGTTCGGCTTCTTCCCGCGTCTGCGCGAGCGGGCCACGCAGTTCGCCGCCACGCTGTCGGGCGGCGAGCAGCAGATGCTGGCGATGGCGCGCGCGATCATCAGCAAGCCGAAGCTGCTGCTCGACGAGCCGTCGATGGCATGGTCGAGAAGATCTTCGAAGTGGTGCGCGAGATCTCGAAGGAAGGCCTGACGGTGCTACTGGTGGTGGAGCAGAACGCACGTCTGGCGCTGCAGACCGCCGACCGCGGCTACGTGATGGATTCGGGTACGGTCACGGTCACGGTGGAAGGCAACGCGAAGGACATGCTCGACGATCCGAAGGTACGGGCTGCGTACCTGGGTGAGTGTACAGACCGGAGACATGGGTAACAGGTGTGTCAGGACAGGGGTAACACA
>LFJI01000353.1 GCA_001235855.1 Candidatus Burkholderia brachyanthoides | reverse complement strand
ATCCTTCACGCCGAATTCGGCCGGTGCCAATTCAATGACGCAATGGACTAGTCGACGCCACGCTCAATGCCGATGGCGGCGTCAGCGTGCGAAACGTGCCGGCGTACCGGCATCGGCGGGCGATGACGGTCGAGGTGCCCGGCCACGGTTCCTTCACGGGCGATGTCGCGTGGGGTGGCAACTGGTTCTTCCTCGTCGCGGAACACGGCCGCGAACTTGTGCCGGCACGCATCGCGGAACTGACGGCGTTCACCGACGCCATGCGCCACGCGCCGCATGCGCAGGGCATCACGGGCGCGGACGGCGCGTATGTCGACCACATCGAACTGTTCGCGGATTCTCCGACGCCCGGCATCGACAGCCGCAACTTCGTGCTGTGTCCCGGCAGCGCGTACGACCGCTCGCCCTGCGGCACCGGCACCAGCGCGAAACTCGCGTGTCTTGCCGCCGACGGCCTCCTGCGCGCGGGCGAGACGTGGCGGCAGGAAAGCATCATCGGCAGCGTGTTCAAAGGCAGCTATGCGATGGACGGCGACGCGCTGATTCCGACCATCACCGGCCACGCGCACGTGATGGCCGAAGGGCGGCTCGTGTTCGACCCGCGTGATCCGTTTGCGCGCGGCATTCCGCTGCACGGCGGCGCGACTGCGGCGGGCATGGGCCATCTCGTCCTGGTGAACGATTCACCCGCCGAATTCGCGTTGTCGCGTTTGTCGCGCGCGCTGTGGCTCGAACTCGCGCCGCAGTTGCGCCCGCGCGATGCGTTTTTCCGCTGCGGCACGCTGTGGATCGCCGAAGACGACGAGGAGCTCGCCGCCGCCCGGGCGATACGAGACGATTTCGCGGCGGGCGGAATCGGCGCCTCGCTCGTCGATCAGCAAACGTTGCGCGACATCGAGCCGGCGATCAATCAGTCACGCGATGCAAGGCGGCCTGCTGATCGAGGACGACGCCATCGTCTACGCACCGTGCGCCGCGCAATGGCTGCTGACCTGCTCGCCGGGCGCGGCGCGCATTCGCGTGTCGCTTGATCGCGCGGTCGTGTCGGTGGATGGCGATGCCGCGTCCATCACGCTCGCGAACGGCGAACGGCGTCACGCCGCGCAAGTCGTAGTCGCCAACGGGCTCGCCGCGCGATTTCGTCGCCGGCCTGCGCCTGCCGTTCGAGTCAAAGAAAGGCATGTGCTGATCACCGCGACCGCTATCCGCGCACGCTGCGTCACAAGGTGATGGAGCTTGAGTATATCAAGAGCGCGCATCACGCGCGCGGCACATCGGTCGCGTTCAATGCGCAGCCGCGCCCGACCGGACAGGTGATGATCGGATCGTTGCGCCAGTTCGGCACGCTCGACCCCGCCGTCGAATGGACCCTGCTCTCCATGATGCTCAAGCGCGTCATGCGTTGTCTGCCGGACCTCGGCGGACTCAGCGCGATCCGCACATGGACCGGTTTTCGTGCAGCGACGCCGGACGGCCTCGCGCTGATCGGTCCGGCGCGGCATCAGCGCTGTGGCTCGCGACCGGCCACGAAGGCCTTGGCGTGACGACCGCGCCGGGCACCGCGAACTGCTCGCCGATGCCATGCTCGGCGCGTCGCCCGTGCCGCTGCCGTTTCCCTTGCCCGATGCCGCCGCGTTCGCGCCGTCGCGCTTCGCGATGCGGGCCGCGCACGCGTGAGCATCGGCATACTCGGGTCCAGCGCGAATATTGTCTTTGTCGACGATGCAACTTTCCTTATATTATATTATAAATAATTGTGCTTCTTCCTCCGAACGCGGCCGAGTCGAGGCGAATCCCGCATGACGATGACGACGACAGAAATCGCGAGCGACAGCGCGCGCCGCAGTGACAGATCTGTCGCCAATGCACCGGCCATCGCGCCGCCCGCTGCCGCGACGCCGCGCGACATGCTCGCGCACTTCATGCTGCTCGAGCCGGTATTCGGCGCGATGCCGGACATCGTGTTCTTCGTGAAGGATCGCAACGCGCGCTATGCCAGCCATGGTGAACCGCACGCTCGCGCGGCGTTGCGGTCACAAGGACGACAAGAGCGAGCTGCTCGGCAAGACGGCGGAAGATGTGTTCCCGCGCCGCTTCGGACGTATCTGTATCTATACGGCGCAGGATCAGGCGGTCATCGCGCAAGGGCAGCAACTGATCGACCAACTGGAATTGCATCTCTATCGGGGGCGCGAGCCCGGCTGGTGCATGACCTGCAAGCAGCCGCTGCACGACACGGCGGGCCGGATCGTGGGGCTCGCGGGAATTTCGCGCGATCTGCTGTCGGCGGAAGGCACGCATCCCGCCGACAGCCGGCTCGCGGCGGTGGTGCATCCAGGAAAATTACGTGCAGTCGCTCAACATGCGCGAATTCGCGCGCATGGCGAACATGTCGATCGCTCAGTTCGAAAGGTACTTTCACAAGTTCTTTCACCTGACGCTGCGACAGGTGCTGCTGAAGACCCAGCTCGATGCCGCGACCGCGTTGCTCGTCACGCATGACAAAGTCACGGACGTCGCCGCACTATGCGGCTACACGGACCACAACGCGTTCACGCGTCAGTTCAAGGCGACTGTCGGCATCCACGCCGACCGAATACCGTGCCTTGTTGCAGGCTCCGCAGCCGGTGATCGCGCGTCCCGACTTTGCGCCGGGATCAATCGTCTGACGGGAAAACGGGGTAAGGATGTGCCGAAATTACACGCCCGTGCGGATCGGGCGTGCGAGAACGTGGCGTGCTTGCCGGTGAAGTCTTTGTTCAAGGGGCTTGAAACGGCACAGGATTCGCCTCGGCCCGCTTTTTGCTCGATCGAATAAGCGTGCTGCGATCAGGCAAGTTTTCGCTATTGATTAGAAGGTTTGCCTGAGAAGTACATAGAGCAGCACACCAACCGCGCGACGTTTCGCACCGGCGTACCCGCGGGAATAAAACACGGTGCGTTCGGAATTCCCGCCGCGTTTTCGAGTCAACCCTGCGCGATGTGCAGGGTTGACGAGGCGGCGAGCCGTGGAGACCCTTGCTCAAGGATTCCGTTTTTGGCTGTAGAACAGAACATCATGAACGAAGTGGCAAGACTGGGGCACGCGAGGATCGTACTCATCGAAGACGATCCCGAAAGCAGGGCATCGCTGCAGACGTTGTTGGAGGAAGAAGGCGCCGAAGTGGTCGCCGTAGCCGACGCCGAGGACGGCGCGGAGGCGGCCATCACGCATCTTCCAGATGCGGTGATCTGCGATCTGGACCTTCCCGGCATGGACGGTTTTTATCTCGTCCAACGTTTGCGGGATCACGAAATACACGGAAATCTGCCGCCTTGCGTGGCGATCGCGCAGACCGGGCACGACGGCGAAGAGTATCGATTACGCAGCATCGGTGAGGGATTTCAGCATTTCATGACCAAGCCCGTGCATCCCGATGCACTCGTGACGCTGATCATGGATGCGCTCAATGCGCGCGTGGCGACGTAAAAAAGCAGCGGCCTGACTGAACCGCTGCTTTTTCCCGATGATCGAAGCGGCGGTCGGACTTACGACCGATCGCGGTTGCGCGTACGCGTCGCGCCCGTGATGACGGCGATGCCGAGCATGATCACGGCGACGATGGCGATCGTGTGCTGCGCTGCGATACGTGCATGGCGACGAGCGCCCACGACACGCCGCCGAAGGCCGGGTAGCAACAGCACATTACGGCACCATCGCCCCCCCTAAGGAACCGTACGT
>LFJI01000352.1 GCA_001235855.1 Candidatus Burkholderia brachyanthoides | reverse complement strand
CGTACGCACGGTGGTGTGGGAGGGGGCGGGCCGTGAGGCCTGCCCCTATCCCGATCCTGCCGGTCGCGTCGGGGTTTCGTCCAGCGGCCTTGAAAAATCGATCGGCGCGATAGCGAGAATTCCACCGCGATGGCCGTGTCTCAAGGCCCGGGAAACCTTGGGAAGTGTCGGTTCATCCCCAATTAGGCAAAGCAATTGCTCTACAATCTTTTCTCCCAAGTCCGCGAGTAATCAATGGTTCCGCACCTAGTTACGGCGTTGAATGGCCCACTGCTCGACCTCGAGCGGAAGATTCTCGAGGCCACGCCCGCCATCGAGCGGTGGTTCCGGCTCGAATGGCAGGAGCACACGCCGCCGTTTTACTGTTCGGTCGATCTGCGCAACGCGGGGTTTAAGCTCGCGCCGGTCGACACCAACCTCTTCCCGGGCGGCTTCAACAATCTCCCGCAGGAAGTGCTGCCGCTCGCGGTGCAGGCGACGATGGCGTCCATCGAGAAAATCTGCCCGGACGCGAAGAATCTGCTGGTCATTCCCGAGCGCCACACGCGCAACGCGTTTTATCTGGAGAACGTCGCGCGCCTCGCTCTGATCATGCGTCAGGCGGGCCTGAACGTCCGTTTCGGCACGCTCGATGAGAACATCCACGGCCCGCTCATCATTCCGCTCGCCGACGGCCAGAAGATCGTGCTCGAACCGCTGGAGCGCTCGCCGCGCCGCCTCGGGCTGAAGAACTTCGATCCGTGCTCGATCCTGCTGAACAACGATCTGTCAGCGGGCATTCCGTCCGTGCTCGAGAATCTGCACGAGCAGTACATCCTGCCACCGCTGCACGCGGGCTGGGCGGTGCGCCGCAAATCTACGCATTTCTCCTGCTACGACGAGATCGCCAAGAAGTTCACCAAAATGGTCGAGATCGACCCGTGGATGGTGAATCCGTACTTCGCGCACGTGGAAGGCGTGGACTACGAAGTGCGCACGGGCGAGGAAGCGCTGACCGAAGCCATCGACGGCGTGCTGAAGAAGATCGCGAAAAAGTACCGTGAATACGGCATCAGCGAGAAGCCCTACGTGGTCATCAAGGCAGATGCCGGTACCTACGGTAAGGGCGTGATGACCGTGCACGACGCGAGCGAAGTCGCAGCGCTCACCGAGCGCGAACGCGCGAAGATGAACGACACGAAGGAAAGCCTGCAAGTGCACGACGTGATCGTGCAAGAAGGCGTGCATACCTTCGAACGCGTGGAGAATGCGGTGGCGGAGCCGGTCGCGTACATGATCGACCGGTACGTGGTCGGCGGCTTCTACCGCGTGCACGACAGCCGCGAACGCGACGACAACCTCAACGTGCCGGGTATGCATTTCGTGCCGCTCGGCTTCGAGCACACGGCACTTCCCGACACGCACGCCAAGCCCGGCGCGGCGTCGCCGAACCGTTTCTACATGTACGGCGTGGTGGCGCGACTGGGCCTGCTGGCGGCGTCGGTGGAGCTTGAGCGGACCGACCCGGAAGCCATTAAGGTGTAAGAAAGTGAAAGCGCGCGGCTTGCGGTAAGCTCGCATGCCTCGCGTACTCCGCACGCCGAACACAACGCACCAAGCGAATCCAAATGGAAATCCTCTTTATCGCCGACCCGCTGGATCACTTCAAGATCTACAAGGACACGACCTACTCGATGATGGCCGAAGCCTTCCGGCGAGGCCACACCCTCTACGCGTGCGAGCCGCAGCATCTCGCGTGGATGGGCACGTCGGTCGAGGCGAGCGCGCGGCGCATCGCCATCGTCGGCGATCTGGCGAACAGTGACCGCTCACCGTGGTACGCGGCCGAGCAGATCGAATATCTGCCGCTCACGTGCTTTTCCGCCGTGCTGATGCGCAAGGACCCACCCTTCGACATGGAATATGTCAATTCGACGTGGCTGCTCGAAATCGCGGAGCGCGCGGGCGCGAAGGTATTCAACAAGCCGCAGGCCATTCGCGATCATTCGGAGAAGCTCACCATCGCCGAATGGCCGGAGTATGTCGCGCCGACGCTCGTCACGCGCGATGCCACGCGTCTGCGCGCCTTCCACGCCGAACACGGCGACGTCATTCTCAAACCACTCGACGGCATGGGCGGCATGGGCGTGTTTCGCGTGAAGGCTGACGGCATGAACCTCGGCTCGATCGTCGAAATGCTGTCGGAAAACGGCGCGCGCTCGGTCATGGCGCAGAAGTTCATCCCGCAGATCGTCGATGGCGACAAGCGCATCCTGCTGATCGGCAGGCAGCCGGTGCCGTACTCGCTCGCGCGCATTCCGCAGGGCAACGAAGTGCGCGGCAATCTCGCGGCGGGCGGGCTGGGACGCGCGCAACCGCTGTCGGCGCGCGATCGCGAAATCGCCGAAAAGCTCGGGCCGGTGCTTCAGGCGCGCGGCCTGCTGCTAGTCGGTCTGGATGCGATCGGCGACTATCTGACCGAAGTCAACGTGACCAGCCCCACGTGCTTCCGCGAAATCATGGATCAGACCGGCTTCGATGTCGCCGGCATGTTCATCGACACGCTGGAACGCGCGGCAGGCTGAAGTCGCCGGAATTGCCTGCATGGCGGAAAACACCGTGACGTGCGCGGACCGGTCGCGGCGAGGAGTGTTACAACTGGTTTTGCGTGCCGTCCCAAAACGGGGCGCGATGAGCCGATCGATCCCGCTTTGGCGCTCTGCGACAGGCATTAACGCCGGATTAAGAAACTGGGCGCAAGCTGAAGTTAAGGTTGGTCGAAGGTCACAGGCAGGCGTTCGTCAGGCGGTTGAATATCGCCGCGATGCGTCCATCTAAGACCTAAAACCCGCGACGCTCGCGCGTTTTCGAGCGATCTCTTTGACGTCCACCGTCGTTATTGAGGCAGCAAATCCTGACATGGCTGGCATTCTGATCATCGCGCATGCACCGTTCGCCACCGCGCTACGTGACTGCATCGCACATATTTACGGCGGCTTGCCCGCCCGCATCGGCGCTATCGACGTGAAGGCCGATTGCGATCCCGTCGAGGTCCGCGCGTTTGCGCGCTCGGAGATCGATCGTCTGAGGGAAGAAAACGGCGCCATCGTGCTGACCGACGTGTTCGGCGCTACGCCCGCGAATATCGCGGCGAGCCTGCGCGACTCCGACGTGCGCGTGCTCGCCGGCTGCAATCTGCCGATGCTGGTGCGCGCGGTCTGTTACCGCACCACGCCGCTCGAGACGCTCACCGAAAAGATTCTGCAGGGCGGCTCCAAGGGCATTCAGAAACTCGATGCCTCCACGCCGCGCAATCCGTGCGCGCTGGCGGCCAAAGCCGCAGACGGCGCGGCCTGCGCCACTACGGCATGCGCCACGGCACCCGAGCGTGCCCGCGAAAGCCGCCAGCCACTGACGCCACTCATCATTCAAATTAGCATTTTCGGAGCATCATGCTGCAACAGGAAACAACGATCGTAAATAAGCTGGGGCTCCACGCACGGGCATCCGCCAAGCTCACGCAACTGGCAGGCAATTTTCAGAGCGATATCTGGATGAGCCGCAACGGCCGCCGGATCAACGCGAAGAGCATCATGGGCGTGATGATGCTAGCGGCGGGCATCGGCAGCATGGTGACCATCGAGACCGAAGGCGCCGACGAAGCCGAAGCCATGCAGGCGATTCTCGCGCTCATCGCCGACAAGTTCGGTGAGGGATAGTCTGGAGCCATCGCAGCGAGGCGCTCGTGTAGTTGCTTTGCAGTGGTGCCCGG
>LFJI01000351.1 GCA_001235855.1 Candidatus Burkholderia brachyanthoides | reverse complement strand
CGGGCCCACCAGCATTCGGCCGGTGCTCGAAAAAAAGCGCTCCGCACGCGCTTGGACGTTCGCGTGGTGGACTGATGACCACGATCCAGTCGCCGCGCGCGATCGCATCGCGCTCGATGCCCGCCAGATTCAGCGCGCAACGCTCGCCCGCCCGGCCCGTTTCCGCTGCACGATTCTGCGCATGAATGGAGCGCACGCGTACCGCGTCGCCGCACGCTTCGCGTGGCGCGAGCGTCAGCATGTCGCCGACCTTCGTTCGCGCGCCCCGCGAACACCGTGCCGGTGGCGATGGTGCCCTGCCCTGCAAACGTAAAACACCCGATCGACCGCGAGCCGGAAAAAGCCGTCGTCGCGGCGTCGACGCCAGCTTGCCGCCACCGCATGAAGATGCGCGTTCAGCGCGGCGCCGCCCGTGTCGCTTGCCTGTGTCGCGTCGGTATCGAATAGCGGCAAGTCGCGCAACGGGCCATCGGCGAGCAATGCCTCGATTTGCTCATGCACTTCGCGCACGCGCGCGGCATCGACGCGGTCGGTCTTGGTGACCGCCACCGCGCCCTACTTCACACGCCGAGCAGTTCGAGGATGGCGAGATGTTCGCGCGTCTGCGGCATCACGCCGTCGGCGGCTGCAATCACCAGCAGCGCGAAGTCGGATGCCGCATGCGCTCGCCGCCATCGTGTGGACGAGCTTCTCGTGACCCGGCACGTCGATGAAACCAAGCACGGCGTCGCTGCCGTCGTTCAGCGGCACATACGCATAGCCGAGTTCGATGGAAATGCCGCGCGCCTTCTCTTCCTTCAGACGATCCGTATCCACGCCCGACAACGCGCGGACGAGCGTGGTTTTGGCGTGATCGATATGCCCCGCCGTGCCGACGATCATGCGCGCGTTCCTACGCGTCGCCGTCGGCGTGTTCCGGACAGCCACGGATGCGGCGCGGCGATAGCCCGCATCGCCCATCAGCAGGTCGAGCGTGAGGCTGGCGAGATCGTCGGCGTAAGGCTCGAAGTCGTAGGCTTTGTCCTGATAACCGATTTTGCGATACGTGCTGCATTCATCGCACGACTCGGCTTTCAGCGGCGCATTCTTCGCGCGCTGGGTCTGCCGCTGGGCCTGCTCTTCCTCGCTTTCTTGGACGGCGTCGTCGGCGTCATCGGTGCGCATTGCATGATAGGCGATGCCCTTGGTCGAATCGCAATTGGTGCACTTCGGCGCGCACGACGTGATGCTCCAGCGCGCACAGCCCGCACTGCGCGTAGCGATAGCGGTCGTACGGACCGCCTACCCGCACGACGCTCGCCGTCGACACCAACCCGCACACCGGACACACGCCGGGCGTGTCGAGATACGGCACATCCGACATCGCGATGCGGCTTGCGATGTCCGTCCACACGACCTGCAACGCGGCCATCAGGAACGGCGCGGCGGCGGGATCGATCTCTGCGAAGCGCAGCGAAACGATGACGTTGGCTTGCGCATCGAGCGCAGGCGCGCGACGAGTTGCGCGAGCGGCGGCGTCAGCGCGCTGGCGGCTTCGATGTTGTCGAGGGGCATGAACAACACGTCGCGCCAGACGGGATCGCGCGTGTCGGTTGCGGCGGGCGCGATGGGCATCGAATGCTGCTGGTTCAGTTCGATGGATTCGCGCGAGGGCAGTGTCGCGGTGAAAGTGCTCAGCGCGCGTTGCTGCGCATCGGCGAGCGCGGCCATGAGGCTCAGATAACCGGCGATCGGATTGCTCACGTCCGCGAGTTGCAGAAAGACGCACGGGATCGCCGAAGGATCGAGCGATTCGATCTTGGCGGCTTCGAGAATGCGTTGGACCACGGTTTGTCCTCGAGAGATGCGGTACGAATGAAAATGAAATTTGACACGGGTCCGGGCCGGTAGCGAGGCCTCGCTCGACTAGCATAGCAGCTAACGCCGCACGGCGAAGCCGTCCGAAGCGCCGCCAGCTAGCTATCCATGTCTCAGGATCGGATATCCATTGTAGATACATCGATGCTTGAAGAAGCATCGATGTATCTACAATGGATATGCACTTCGGAGGCAAAAAATGGAACTCTCTATTCAGAAATGGGGTAACAGCGCGGCAGTCAGATTGCCCTCGGCGTTTCTCGAACAGGTTCATCTGTCGCTCGGCGACAAACTGACTGTCAACGTGCGTCCCGAAGGCATCGTGCTGATTCCGGCTCGGCCGAAATATTCGCTGGAAGAACTCGTCGCACAATGCGATCCGAACGCATCCATGCCCGAAGATCTTGCCGCGTGGAACAACCTGAAACCCGTAGGTCGTGAATTATGGTGAGACGTACCAAGTTCGAGCGCGGCGATGTCGTGCGGGTCAACCTGAATCTTCCCGTCGGACATGAGCGGCAGGGCGAATTTCGTCCCGCGCTCGTGCTGTCGTCGTCGATCTTCAACGCGACAGGCGTCGCGCTGGTGAACATGGTCCGCCCGCGCTCGATCTGGAAGCGCGCGGCGCGCGCAAGATCGAGCGGGCGTCAGTCGAAGTCGTCAACGACGGACGCGCTGGCGTGCCTTCAGACGATCATCGACTGACTCCCTCTCACTTCCCGATCAACTCCTTGAACCATCTCGGATGGTGCTTGCGCGCCCATCCGTACGTCACCGTTCCACGCGTCATCGCACCGACCGAGCTCTTGATCCAGATCGCGGCATAGATATGCACGATGATCCCCACGATCAGCACGAAGGCCGCGAACGCAGCCGGTTGCCTTTTACATCACGCAGTTCGCTATCGTGTTTCATCTGAACGCTCCTGCCCGCTTTCGCGACTACGCCGTACCTCTTCCACCTCACGTTGCGCTTCGAGTTCTTCTTCCTCGCTCACCTCGTTCGGACCGACCCGCGTGTAATGGAAGAAGCCCGCGAGCGCGGCGATCGCCATGCCCGCCACCGCCAGCGGCTTGCTGATGCCCTAAGCGACACGAGCGGACTGATGCGCGGATTGTTCGCGAGCCCGTGATACAACTCCGGCTTGTCCGCATGATGCAGCACATACATGACGTGCGTGCCGCCCACGCCTGCCGGGTTGTACAGCCCAGCGTTCTCGATCGCATGATCGCGCCGGTCGGGCAGGTCTTCACGCACGCTGGCTCCTGTCCCGCCGCGACGCGATCCGAACACAGCGTGCACTTGTAGGTTCGATGGTCCTCCTTCGAGATGCGCGGAATGTTGAACGGGCAACCCGTCACGCAATAACCGCAACCGATGCAGTTCTCCTCTGAAAATCCACGATGCCGTTGGTGTACTGCACGATCGCGCCCGGCGACGGACACGCCTTCAGACAACCCGGGTCCTCGCAATGCATGCAGCCGTCCTTGCGGATCAGCCATTCGAGGTCGCCCTTCGGATTCGGATTCTCGTACTCCGTGAAGCGCATCACTGTCCACGAGTGTTCGCTGAGGTCGCGCGGGTTGTCGTAGACGCCGGTCGTATAGCCGATGTCGTCGCGCAGACGCAGATCGTTCCACTCCATGCAGGCCGTCTGACACGCCTTGCAGCCTATGCACTTCGACACGTCGATCAGCTTCGCCGCCGTGCCCGTGACCGGCACGCGGTCGCCGGGCGGCGGCGTGGTCGTCGTGGAGACACGCTTGATATCGAGCGATTGCAATGCCATTTCCCGCCTCCTTATGCTTTCTCGACTTTCACGAGGAACGACTGTATAGATCGGAGAGATGGGTAACACCTGTTCCAGGACAGAGGTAACACTTCGGACGAATGGT
>LFJI01000350.1 GCA_001235855.1 Candidatus Burkholderia brachyanthoides | reverse complement strand
CTGCGCAGATCCTGGCGGTGGCCAATGAGATATTGAGCGAGAAGGGATTGATGCTCAAGACGGGATCGCGCGACCCGGAGATGCAGTCGACCCAGATACAGTTTGGCTACGTGAAGACGCGATACCGGGAACTGGCGAGGAACACCGCTCGAATCACTACGTTATTTGCGCTGGGCAACCTATGGATGATGCGCAAGGCGCTGCACAAAGCGTAAAAGATGCCGAGCGTGATAAACTCAACTCGCGCCCCGGGCCTTCTCTCCATTATTACAACTGCGAGCCCTAGCGGCTCGGTCACCGACATTGACAGGCCGGCGTGTCGCGCCAAAAGATCAGCCCTGACATACCGTTCCCGTCCTACCTTCGTCTCCGCTGAACGAGCAGGCATTTGAAACGCGTTGTGCAGAGCTTCCTTTCCTTAACTCGTTTCCGATTGCAATATATAGAATGGGTCAACCCAACCTGGCGAGAGCATGAGTATTGACGTGGATCGGCGAGAACTATTGCGAGCTTATCGAATTCGTCTCGCCTCGTCAGAAGATGATTTGCAGCAGATTTTTAGGCTGCGACATCAGGTGTTTGCTGAAGAGTTGCATTGGGCGCCGCAGGTCAATTCTGGCTTGGAGCAGGACCAGTACGATACTCGTGCCACGCTAATTGGAGTCTTTGACTCAGATGGATCGGCCATCGGCACTATTCGAATTTTATTTAAGCCCGGCATATTCATGCTGGAGCGTGAGTTTGCCACCTTTCTGTCGGACTGCCCGACGGGCCAAATGGCCCCCGCTGAGATGACACGGCTGTGTGTGAATCCTCGAATACGCCGTAGCGGCTTAGGAAGACAGGCCTCGCAGGCACTGCTTTACGCGGCTTATCTAGCATGTCTGAGCCGCAAAGCTTACGAAGCTGATTTCGTATCGACTCCAGCGTTCGTTCATTCCCTTCTCAAGAGAGGGTTTCCTTGCGTTCCTTTCAGCAATGCCAAAACGCTTTTCGGAGGAGTGAGAAGTGTGGCTGCGCGTATGTATTGGGATCGTTTGGACACCTTTGAGGTCTTCGGTTTGCACATGCTAAAGCCGTAGTATTCCGCAGTTAAAGGCCTTCGCTACGGCCTGGGATCTGGTGTTGCAGTTTAGCTTCGTCATTACGTTTCCCAGATGGAACTTAACCGTTCGCTCGCTTATCCTCAATATGCAGGCAATCTCCCAGTTTGTTTTTCCAGCTGCGACCCAGTGCAAAACGTCCATTTCCCGATCTGATAGATTAATAAGATCGCAGCCAGTTGGATCGAGGCTTTCGCTCGCAAATTGAAGGTAAGGTGATATTAGCTCTATGACGGCCGCGTGCCTAGGATGCGTGGAGATTGCCTTACCTGCAAATGACGTTACTCTTAACTCCTCACCGTCGTGATGACATACGCTGAAGCCATCCATAAGCCCGTACTCCGCCGCTTTCTCGATAAAATACTTTCGATCCGGTGTAACGGATTTGAAAATTTGATCCCAGCGAACCAACCCTTCAGTCGAAAGGGTCACGACTGGGTCAATCCTGTGATAGCCTAGCTTTTTATAGCTTGCAAGCCATTCCTGCGGGTACCCTAGATTGAAAACATGCTTCAATCCATGCGACGGGGCGGATGGCCTAACCCGACACGCAATAAACTTTTGGAATGGCAAAATGTTTTTCAGTGCCGCATAAATTGCATCGTTTTTCTCGCAACGAGTTGCAAGTCTGGCGGCTAGTTCAATTATCTGAATCAAGTCATCTTTAGATACGAATCGACAAAGTGAGTGCATTTTCACTCCGGGATCTGCATGATTTACGCTGTCGTCAGCGGTTTGATATGGTTGTGCATGACTGGAGTATTCCAGTTGTCTATCATGCGGTGCATCGAGGTCACCGTATCGGTACGGTAGATGCTGCAAACGCCTAGGGTAAAAGGCCTGGGAGAAAAAGTATGGCGGACCGGGCATTGACGGCATCCACCAGTTCAATCAATTGGTCTAGACACTCCCCATCAACAGGCTGTCCCTGTAAAGGAACCGATACTACCTATCCGTTCCTTGCGAGAAATATTCAGTTCCAACACTGCAGAGAAAACTCATGAGAAATCTAGCTCGCTCCCCCTCTATGACACTGGCAATTCGAGCATGTCGCGCGGGTCAAACAGCGACACTCGCACGGGGCTAAAAAAAGGCGCAGATTATCTGCATTATTTCGGCAGCGGAATCTGCGCCTCACCACCAAGTTTTGTAGGCAAGAAATGAGCGAGGATCCCTAATTTTGTAAGATACCACTCCCTTGCCACGGACATATGCATCAACAAGCCAGGACGACAACGCCATGCTCCCAATAATGCTGCAGATCGGAGACAACGCCTTGACAAAGGTGACAATGTAGGCCACCCACGTGTTGGTCCAGTCCCTACATTCCGAGTTTGCTGGTATACCGGAACTCGCTGCAACTCGCAGATGTCTCACCCGCGGTTTGTCAATGTCGATCGTCACTGATTTCGCTTGGCAAGGGCTGCCCCGCTCCAACACAAAACCGTCATTGCCTATTTAGCTCGATGGAGTCCCCGCAATGCAAACGACCATATAAGTTAAGTGGTGCCACGGTATCGCGCGAGACATCCAAAGAAGAGGCCACGCATGCTGCGTAGCAGACAGTGGCTTTCCTGCTGCGAAAGCTTCAAGCTTTCGACCGATCAATTTTTCATCGAGAAATTGCGCGACATGGTCGGCCTGTACTTGAGCCCACCGGAGAACGCACTGGTGCTGTGTGTGGACGAGAAGAGCCAGTGTCAGGTGCTCAAGCCCACGCAACCCATGCTGCCGATGGGTTTCGGCTACGTCAAAGGTTGTTACCCACGATTACGTTCGTCATGGCACCACCACGCTGTTCGCCGCCCTGAACGTACTCAACGGCGCCCGTCGTGCTTGCCACCTGCAAGCCGCGTCACCGGCATCAGGCGTTCCTGTCGTTTCTGCGCGAAATTAACAAGGCGGTGCCAGCCGAACTCGACGTTCATTGTTCAGAGGTCACGACATGCCCATCGTAAAGATCGAGGAACGCGGTCCACGCACCGCGCAGGAGAAGATCAGTCTTATTGAGACCGTGTACGACGCGTTGAAGACAACGCTCGGCGTGAACGACGAAGAACTGCAGGCCCGTTACAGCGTCTTCGACGCCGAGGATTTTTTCGCGCCGCAGGGTGCTACGCATTACCTGTCGATTGAAATCACGCTATTCGCTGGGTGTTCGCTCAATGCGAAGCGGCGGTTTTATCGCCGCGTCGTCGACAACGTGGCGACCTTGCGTGGTATCGATCCGGCCCGTGTGTTGATGCTACTTCGCGAGGAACCATTCGACAACTGGGGCATGCGCAGTGGCCACGCCGCCACTGATCTGCGCTTCGACTACACGATCGAAATGAACACCCGCACGCGCGGCGACAAGCCGCATCTTGACACAGTGTTGCTCGACGATGCGTTGCCGGCGGCTGGCGTAGCATTTTGGGCGAACGGCGAGGCAGTGGTAATGGCCACTGCCGACCCGGCGCTGCTCAGTTCGCCTACGCTGTGGCGCTGTCTCGAAGCGGCAAAGCGGCGCAGCGAAGAAGGGCCTGACGCGCAGCCGCCTTTTTAGTACTGCAGCTGTAACTATTTTATGCTACGTAAAGTTTCGGCAGCTACGGCTTTCCGGAAAGCCACGTGAGCTAACGTCAAGAGTGGTGTATGAGCCGCATCGTGACGGTTGAATTCAAGTGG
>LFJI01000349.1 GCA_001235855.1 Candidatus Burkholderia brachyanthoides | reverse complement strand
CCGGAGTCGATCATGGCCTGGAACAGGTGTTACCCATCTCTCCGGTCTATACACTTCCTGAATGCCTGTGACTGTGAACGTGCAGCAGCGCGGGCCAGCACGCGGCGGCGCGGAATGCCGCGAAAGCGTCCGAATCCGCGACCTCGCCCGCTGCGAGCGCGTCGGCCAGGTCGCACGCCGCGCCCGCCACTTCGGGCGCGATCATGAAACCGTGGCGGTACAAGCCATTGACGCGCAAGGTCCGCGCCCCGTCCCAGACGATCGCTGGCTGATGATCCGGCAAGGTCGGACGGCACTGCGAATTGAGTTCGAGGATGCGCGCTTCGCCAAACCCCGGATGCACCGCGAACGCCGCGCTCAGCAGTTCGAGCGCCGAGCGTACGCTCACCGGCGACATGTCCTCGCCTTCGACTTCGGTGGCGCCGATCACGTACAGATCGTTCTGTTTCGGCGCGATATAGAGCGGATAGCGCGGATGCAGCAGGCGCACAGGCCGCGTCAGGCCGATGCCCGGCGCATGCACGCGCGCGACTTCACCGCGAATGCCGCGCAACGCGGGCCACGCGGGCTTGCCGCCGAGTCCGCGGCAATCGATGATCCAGCGGGCGTCGAGCATCGCATCGACCGGGGTATGCCAGTGCGTGCTGACCTTGCGCGCGGTCAGCCCGGCCGCCAGCGCTGCGAGCGCCTGGCGGTTGTCGAGTTGCCCTTCGTCGGGCAAGAGCCAGCCTTGCGCGAAACGCGTGCCGAGCACCGGTTCGGCTTCCGCGACCTGCGCGCCCGAGAGTTTCAGGAAACCGCCGTCGAGCAGAGCGGCGGGCGCATTGGCGCGCAGACGCCGCTCGAACAGCGGCGCTTCCGTACGATCCGCGCCGTGCCAGACCACGAGCGTGCCGTTGCGCTGGAAGTAGACCGGCTCCGGCAATTGCGCGAGAACGCCCGGCCAGCGCGCAAGCGATGCCGCGCCGAGTTCGACGACGAGCGGCTCCGCGCTCGTCGCTTCGGCGAGCGGCGCGAGCATTGCGGCGGCGACCCACGCGGCCGACTGCGTGCCTGCTGCATCGCCGCGCTCGTACAGCGCCACGCGATAACCCACGCCCGCGAGTTGCCACGCGACCAGCCGCCCGACGAGCCCGCCGCCGCCGATGGCGAAATCGGGCCTGTCTTGACGGTACGCGGCCTGATCCATGCTATTCACGTTCCGATGTCTCCATGCTTCGCGATTGTTTCGATCGCGCTTCTAGCTGCTACAACAGGTGTCATGCGATGCCGCGCAGGAACATTGCTCAGGCAATGCCAACGCAAGCGGCATGGACGAATTCGGAGGAGAGACCTGCCCGGCATGGATGGAAATGTGCCGGACGGCATGGGAGGAAAATGGAAGAGACTGGAGGAATGGCGCCAATAGGTACGGAAAGCGCGCGGTCTCAGGAAACTTCCCTCGCCGGTGCCGGTATTAACCGGATCGGGTGCAAAGGGTCTCTCTTAGCCTCGCCGCGACCTGCCATTCCGCGAAGCACCCCTGTTTCGTCGAAATCCATTAGACCATGAAAGCCGAAGCCGCTGCAAACCGGGATTGCCCGCCCGAACCTCGTCCATTCGGCCGTGCTTTTTCGCGCCCGGCGGCACTCTGGCACAATGCCCCGAGCGCGTCTACGCACGGCTGCTCGGGATTAAGCGGCAGTTAAGAGAACCTCGGAACAATCTGCCAGGCTCGACACGAGCCGCGATCCGCGCGTTCGGCGTGCCGATGACGGCGTCGCCAGAAAACACAGAAAACAAACCCGCCGCTTTAGCCGGCGCATCAGCAGGAAGGTCATGGCCAACACTCATACTCAGAACACGCAACAGAAGGCGGACGAAGTCTCGGCGTGGAGTCTCATCAAGCCGTACTGGGTTTCGGAAGAACACAGCATCGCATGGGGGCTGCTGGTCGCGATCATCGCGATCAACATGACCGTCGTGTGGATCAACGTGCGGCTCAATAGCTGGAACGCGGACTTCTACAACGCGTTGCAGAACAAGAACGTGAAGGACTTCCCGTATCTGCTGCTGATCTTCACCGGCCTCGCGTTTGCGTACATCCTGCTGGCGGTGTACGGGCGGTATCTGCGGCAGATGCTCGCGTTCCGCTGGCGGCAATGGCTCACCAACAAGTATCTCGAGCAATGGTTCGGCGACAAGGCGTTCTACCGCATCGAGCGCGACCGCCTCGCCGACAACCCCGACCAGCGTATCTCCGACGACCTGCAGTCCTTCGCGACCACCACACTGTCGCTGTCGCTCGACCTGTTTTCGACGCTCGTTACGCTGGTCACCTTCATCACCATTCTGTGGACCATCGCAGGCGCGCTGAAGCTCACGCTCGGTGGCACGCCCATCGTGATTCCGGGTTATATGGTGTGGGCGGCGGCGTTGTATGCGATTGCGGGTTCGCTGATCATTCAGAGGGTCGGGCATCCACTGGTGTCGATCAATTACCAGCAGCAGAAAGTCGAGGCGGATTTCCGCTTCGACCTGATCCGCGTGCGTGAGAACGCCGAACAGATCGCCTTCTATGACGGCATCAGCACGGAAACGGCCAACGCGAAGACCATCTTCCAGCGTATCCGCGACAACTGGTGGATGATCATGAAGTACACGAAGCGCATGACCTTCGTGCTGAGCTTCTACGGCCAGATCGCGATCATCTTCCCGATCATGGTCGCCGCGCCGCGCTATTTCGCGGGCGCGTTCTCCTTCGGCGTGCTGATGCAGATATCGTCCGCGTTCGGCACGGTCAGCGATTCCTTCTCCTGGTTCATCAACAGTTATGCGACCCTGATCGAATGGCGCGCCACCGTCAACCGTCTCCGCGAATTCAAGCGCGCGATGCGTTCGACGCATATTCGCGAAGAGACGTCCCCGGCGACGGAACGCGGCGGCATCAATCTGCATTACACGAGCACGAAGTCGCTGACGATCAAGGGCCTTACGCTCGTGCTGCCGAACGGCACGCCGCTGTCGCGCGTATCGGACGTCGCCATCGAGCCGGGCTCGCGCTGGCTCGTGGTCGGGCCGTCGGGTTCGGGCAAGAGCACGCTGATGCGCGCGCTCGCGGGCCTGTGGCCGTTCGGCGACGGCACCATCGACGCACCCGTCGACGCCAAGCTGATGTTCATTCCGCAAGTGAGCTATCTGCCCATCGGCACGCTGCGCGCGGCGCTCGCGTATCCGTCACCCAGCGGCACGTTCAGCGACGAAGAATCGCGCGAAGTCCTGAACGCGTACAATCTGGCCGCGTATGCCGACCGGCTTGACGAGAACGCGCACTGGGCGCGGAGTTTGTCGCCGGGCGAGCAGCAGCGCCTTGCCGCCGCGCGCGTGCTGCTGCACAAGCCGGACTTCGTGTTCCTCGACGAAGTCACCAGCGCGCTGGATGCGGACAACGAACTGCATATCTACAACGCGATCACCGAGCGTTTGCCGAAGGCAGGGATTCTGAGCGTCGCGCATCGCGAATCGGTCGCGATGTTCCATGACTACAAGATCGAGATCGAGCGGACCATGGCGGAGGCTTGAAGCGCGTCATCCGCAGCTGAAATGAAAAGCCCGCGTCCTTTCATGAACTGCCCCCAAAAGTTGGACACGCATCCAACGATTTGGGGGTGTTTTTCATGAGCAGGCACAGCGCGTGATTCCGTGATTCAAGCGAGCCGTCGTTAAGGATTATCTGTCAGGTGTATAGACCGGAGAGATGGGTAACACCTATCCCAGGCCATGATCGACTCCGG
>LFJI01000035.1 GCA_001235855.1 Candidatus Burkholderia brachyanthoides | reverse complement strand
CCATCTCATTAAACCCCACGTTTTCCAAAACGTGGGGTTGGTCAGCAGTCTGAAGCGCATGCATCTTTCGAAGCATGCGCTTTGTTCTGAACTATCGAGCGCTGCGCGT
Organism: Candidatus Burkholderia brachyanthoides; assembly: GCA_001235855.1. GTDB lineage: Bacteria > Pseudomonadota > Gammaproteobacteria > Burkholderiales > Burkholderiaceae > Caballeronia > Caballeronia brachyanthoides. The sequence goes on along the minus strand of LFJI01000035.1, from coordinate 13,942 downwards.
TGAACACCGCGCCCTCGTTCAGACAAAGATCAGTGTGTCACGCGGGTCACGCCGCCGCTCGACAGCAGACGAACGCGTTCGCCCGCCTGGAACACCTCGCCGTTCGACGTTTGCGTGATTGCGCGCAGGTCGCCGTTGTCGAGGCGCACGGTAATCTCGAGGCCGTTCTTCGTCGCGACGTTGTTCTCGACCGCGTTCCCCGCGACCGCGCCCGCCAGACCACCGATGATGCCCGCGATGATCGAGCCGTTACCGCCGCCGATCGCGCTCGCCGCCGCGACGCCGCCCAGCGCGCCGCCGCCGACCGCGCCGAGACCGCTCGGCTGGCCGTTGTTGCTGCTGATCTTCACGCTGCGCACGCTTTCGACGGTCGCCATGCGCACGGTTTCCTCGCGCTGCGCCTGCGACGACGTGTAGACGTCGGGTGAACTGCTGTTATATGCGCAGCCCGTCATGCCCAGCGAGCCGGCGAGCGCCGCTGCTAGCATCAAACGACTAATCGGACTTACCGTTTTCATTCCTTTACTCCAAATCAATCACGACAGGCTGCTACCGAAAGCCTGCAGATAACGCTGTTCAATGTCGGCGCGCGTCGGCGCGTAGGTTTGCGGACCTTGATGTTCGATTTTCAATGCGCCCATCAGGCTCGCGAGACGCCCCGTCTTTTCCCAGCCAAGCTCGTTTTCGATACCGTAGAGAAGGCCGCCGCGGAAAGCGTCGCCGCAACCGGTCGGATCGACCACCTGCTGCGCCTTCACGGCCGGAATCTCCAGCACGCCATCTTCATGATAGATCTGCGCGCCGTGTTCGCCGCGCGTGATCACGAGCGCCTGCACGTGGCTCATGATGTCTTCGATCGACCATCCGGTCCTGTTGCTCAACAACTTGGTTTCGTAAGCGTTGACCGTCACGTAAGTGGCAAGTTCAATCATGCGACAAAGCTCGACACCTTCGAGAATCGGCAGGCCCTGACCCGGATCGAAGACGAACGGCACGCCTGCCGTCGCAAGCCCTTCCGCGTGATCGCGCATACCCTGTGCCCCGTCCGGCGCGATGATGCCCAGCGAGATGCCGCGCGCTTTGTCGGCGCGGTTGAGGTGCGAATCCATCATCGCGCCGGGATGAAACGCGGTGATCTGATTGTTCGCGAGGTCGGTGGTGGTAAAGCATTGCGCCGAGTGCTGATCCGGCAGCACGCGTACGTATTCCTTCGACAAACCGAGCGCATCCAGACGGTCGATGTAGAGCTGCGCGTCCGCCTCGCCGAGCGTGGCCATGATCTTCGCCTCGCCGCCGAGCAGCTTGAGCGAGTACGCGATATTGCCCGCGCAGCCGCCGAAATTGCGGCGCATGGTCGGCACCAGGAAGCTGATGTTCAGCATATGCGCCTGATCCGGCAGGATGTGATCGCCGAACCGGCCCTGGAAGGTCATGATGGTGTCGTAGGCGAGTGAGCCGCAGATGAGCATAGCCAAGGCGAACGTCCTTTAAAGATAGGAGCCGAAAAAGAGATTGCGCATACGATGCGCGGCGAAGTCATGTAGATGCCGCCGCGATCCGCACCGTTTCAGTTTACTTCAGTGTAGCAAGCGCCGCGTCGTAGTTCGGCTCCTGCTTGATCTCGGGCACGAGTTCCGAATGCAGCACCTTGTTGTTCTCGTCGAGCACGACGACCACGGTGTTATCGAGCTTGCCGGCGGCTTCGTTGAACTTGCGCGTGGAAATGGCGCAGGTCGGCGTGTCCAGACTCGGCACGATGTTCAACACCTTGCCCTTGCCCTTGCCCGCGAAGTTCGCGAGCTTGAGATCGCCGAGATCCGTGCCGACCAGCGTGAAGTCCGGGGCCTGCTGTCCCGCGCCGGGAAACGTGTCGCCGACGTCGTCGATGGGATTGCCGCCGAGGGTGACTTGACTTATGTTGCGCTCCAGAGAATGTGTCAGATGCTGACAGATGAAATCGCGCGCGCCGCGTCTCGGTCGGTGTGCGAGGACGGCGCGCGTGTCGGATGGATCAGGGGCTTGGCGATGCGCGCGGACCGAAGTCCTGCACGATCACGGATAGAAGACCTGAACCCGGTAATTCGCGGCGACCGCGTCGTCGGTTTCGAGCAGGACGACGATCGGCTGCGCGCTTTGCGGCGCGAGTCCGACGGAGAATATCGTACCCGGTCGGGCATATTCCTGCGGCCACAGCACCTGCCGCACCGCGACGTTGTTCTTGTCGTCGAGCAGCGTGAGTTCGAGCGCGGGATATGCGAGCGCGACATCCAGCCGGTTGCGCAGCGACAGCTTCAGTTCGAGCTTTTGCGGACCATCGACCTGACGCAGCCTCGAACTCTCGATCTGCAGCCCGTTGATGTCGCGCGGCGGCGCGATCACGCCGCCGATCTGGTCGCATGCCTCCGCGTATAGCGAATACGTGCCGGGAACCATGACCATCACGTCTTCGCGCAGCCACCAGGCGGCCTGCACGATCAACAGCAGACTCAGCAGCACCGCCAGCACGATACCGACGACGCGCCAGCCCTTGTGCTTGGTCCAGTGGACGGGCATCGCGTATGGCTCGTGATGAAGCGAGTAGGCTTCGTTGGCGCTCGCCGGATGCCCGACGCCCGCCGGTTCTGTGCCGAAGCCGGGCTCGTCTTCGTGGTCGGGGTCGTGCCAGGCGGGTGCGGGCGCCGGTGTCGGCGCGGGGCGCGGCTCGCTTGTCCTGTGTCCCGGATCGATGAACGGCGGCGCTTCGTCGCGCGGCGGCTCGACCAGACGCAGCGGCGGTTGCGCGCGCGTTTGCGATGCGGGCGGTTCGTCGGTGGGTTGTGGGTTCACGCGTACGAACTGCTTCACACGATCGGTTTCAGGCGGGGCGGTGGGTTCGTTGGCGGCAGGTTTCGGCGTCGATGCACCCGCGTAAAGCGTGCGGTCGCTGTCGTTGCCGCGCGCGGGAGGGGGCGCAGGCGGCGCGGGTCGCTGATTGCCCAGTTTCGCGCCAATGTCGAGCGTACGAGGCGCCGCGACTTTCGGCTTTTTCGGCGCCGACTCGGCTTTCGACACGGGCAACGGCGACGAGCCGATGGCCGCCAGATCGTCGTCGAGGACCGAAGCGTGCTGGGCTGCGTCGGATGCGTCGTCGGGAAGCTCGAAGCGATGATGCGCGGCGTCGAATACTTCCTGACAATGTCCGCAGCGCACGCGGCCGTTATACGGCGCGAGCAGATGCGGATCGAGTTTGAATACGGTTTCGCAGTGTGGGCAGCGGGTAGCCTGCGCCATATGAGAGAGCCATGGGCCTCGCGGCCGGATCGTGGAAGATGATGGCGCTATTCTAATGGCTTTCGCGCCGAGTTCCGGCCAGGCAAACCCAGCCTTCGTGCTCGCGCCAGACGCCGATGTCGATCCACTTCGCGTATGCTGCCGCGAGCTCGTCCGCATGACGCGCGCGCACGCCGGACAACGCGATCTGGCCGCCCGGTTTCACCTTCGACGCGAGCATCGACGCCATCAGTTTGAGCGGATTCGACAGGATATTGGCGACGACGATATCGAACTCGCCGGCGGGGCTGGCATCGGGCAGGCCGTAGGTGACTCGCGCGATTGCGCTCGCTGTTCTGACGCGCCAACTCGACCACCTGCGGATCGATATCGATGCCGAACACGGGATTCGCGCCGCATTTCTTCGCCAGGATCGCGAGTATACCGGAACTGCAGCCGTAATCGAGCAGCGATTGCCCCGGCTCGACGGACTGCTCCAGCTACTCCATGCACAAGCGCGTGGTCGGATGGCTGCCGGTGCCGAACGCGAGACCCGGGTCCAACTCGAGCACGAGCGCGTCGGGATCGGGCGTGGCGTACCACGACGGCACGACCCAGATGCGTTCGCCGATGGAAATCGGATCGAACTGCGCTTGCGTCAGACGAACCCAATCTTGTTCTTCGACATCGCGTAGGGTGTAAGAGGGCGTTTCCGCCAGGCCGATTTCGTTGGCGGCGGCGAGCAGTACCGCCGGATCGGCGTCTTCCGCCAGCAACGCCACCACGCACGAGCGATTCCACGCGCTTTTCTCAGGCACGAGCCCCGGTTCGCCGAACAGCGGCTGTTCGTCGGGCATATCGGCATCGACGTTTTCGACCGATACCGACCGCCGATATTCAGTAGCGCGTCGGACAGTGCCTCCGCGTGTTCGCGGTCCAGTTCGGCGATCAATTCCCGGTAACTCATGCTCTTTCTCTTGCTTGTGGCTCTTGCTACTCAGCGCGCGGGCGTCTCTTCGGCCGTGGCCGCCTGACGCGCCGTCAGCTTGTTCTCGAGATAATGGATGCTCGTGCCGCCTTCGACGAACTTTGCGTCAATCATCAATTCGCGATGCAGCGGAATGTTGGTCTGGATGCCCTCTACCACTATTTCCGACAGCGCGATGCGCATGCGGTTGATCGCCTGTTCGCGCGTCGCGCCGTACGCAATGAGCTTGCCGATCATCGAGTCGTAGTTCGGTGGGACGAAGTAGTTGGCGTAAGCATGCGAATCGACGCGGATGCCCGGGCCGCCCGGCGTATGCCATGCGGTGATGCGTCCCGGCGACGGCGTGAATTTGAACGGATCTTCGGCGTTCACGCGGCATTCGATCGCATGGCCGCGGAACTGGATGTCCTTCTGGCGGATGGTGGGCTTCTCGCCCGCCGCGATGCGAATCTGCTCCTGCACGATATCGATGCCCGTGATGAGTTCCGTCACCGGATGCTCGACCTGCACGCGCGTGTTCATCTCGATGAAGTAGAACTCGTTGTTCTCGTACAGGAATTCGAACGTGCCGGCGCCGAGATAGCCCATCTTCTTGCACGCGTCGGCGCAGCGATCGCCGATGCGCTCGATCAGTCGGCGCGGAATGCCCGGCGCCGGCGCTTCCTCGATCACTTTCTGGTGACGGCGCTGCATGGAGCAATCCCGTTCGCCGAGCCAAAGCACATTGCGGAACGAGTCCGACAGCACCTGAATCTCGATGTGGCGCGGGTTCTCCAGGAACTTCTCCATGTAGACCTGCGGATTGCCGAAAGCGCGGCCCGCTTCTTCGCGCGTCATGTTGACCGCGTTGACGAGCGCCGCTTCCGTGTGCACCACGCGCATGCCGCGACCGCCGCCACCGCCCGCCGCCTTGATGATGACCGGATAGCCGATCGTCCGCGCAATCCGCACGATTTCCTTCGGATCGTCCGGCAACGCACCTTCCGAGCCCGGCACGCACGGCACGCCGGTCTTGATCATGGTCTGCTTGGCGGTGACCTTGTCGCCCATCAGGCGGATGGTCTCGGGACGCGGTCCGATGAAGGTGAAGCCCGATTGCTCGACTCGTTCGGCGAAGTCGGCGTTTTCGGAGAGGAAGCCGTAGCCGGGGTGAATGGCTTCGGCGTCGGTAACTTCGGCGGCGCTGATCAGCGCCGGCATGTTCAGATAAGAGAGATTCGACGGCGCCGGTCCGATACACACGGCTTCGTCGGCCAATTTGACGTACTTCGCTTCCTTGTCGGCTTCGGAATAGACGACGACGGTCTTGATGCCCAGCTCGCAGCACGCGCGCTGGATGCGAAGCGCAATTTCGCCGCGGTTCGCAATGAGAATTTTTTCAAACATGGTTGTGGGTCGGCTCATCAACGGGCTCGCGCGTGCGGCCCTCTGGAATCGGATGGGCAGCGCGCGGTTCGACGGATCGCTCCGGAACGCAGCGCGCGTGCCTGACACTCAAGCCGGGCGGTGCAAACGCGATGGGCATTCGGCGCACGGCTCAAGCGTCTTTAGTTGCCGATCACGAAGAGCGGCTGGCCGTATTCGACCGCCTGACCGTTCTCGACGAGGATTTCCTTCACGACGCCGGACTTGTCCGTTTCGATTTCGTTCAGGAGCTTCATCGCTTCGATGATGCACAGGATCTGGCCTTCCTTCACCGTATCGCCGACCTGCACGAACGGGTCCGCGCCCGGCGACGGCGCGCGGTAGAACGAGCCGACCATCGGCGAGGTCACGACATGGCCTTGCACCGCAGCGGCGGCCGGCGTGGCGCCTGCCGCCGCTGCCGCGCCCGCTTCGTTCGCGCCGCCGAAATGCGGTGCGGCCGGCGCGGCGGCTTGCGGCGCGAACTGCTGCGGCGCGGCCATGTAGACCGGTGGGGCGTTCTTGACGATACGAACCTTGCCTTCGCCCTCGGTCACTTCCAGTTCTGAGATGCCGGACTCAGAGACGAGGTCGATCAGCGTTTTCAGTTTACGAAGGTCCATCAAAAATTCCCCTTTCAATGCTTGGAGCCCGGGCGTCCGGTATTCGACTTGGCTTATAGGGTGTTCTGACTGCTCAGTCGCGAACCGGCGCGGCCAGCCGTCCGGCGCGATCGCGTGGACTGCAATACCGTGCGTCGGCGGAAAAACGGTGGTGAATCGATCGGCACGCGGCGGGCGCACCGAACGCGCCCGCATGGTTGCTTTGAAGCGTTTGCCCGAATGCTGCAAGATGGCCGTTCAGGCGAGTTGCCCGGACACTCCGGCAGCCATGACGGCTGACGGACTTCGTGGCAATGTGGCCTCGCGGCACGGGCAAAAGGATCATGGTCGCTTCTGATTGTGCGGAATTCGGCGCACTTTAGCGCACTTTAGAGAATTTTGTCTAGTTTTAAAGTGTGAACTTCTCTGCGACAACGGAAGAAATTGCTGTCCTGACCACCTGCGCCGGGCGAAGTTCCCAAAAAATGGGCGTAAGATTTGCTAAGTTGCTACGTATTGACGCGATGCGGGCGAATTACGCGCCACATCTGGCAGCGAATTATTACAGAGCGTTGAGCGTCTTTTTGAGTTCCGTTTCATCGATTTCGCCCAATTTTGTCGAGCGAACCGTCCCTTTTGCATCGATCACGACCGTAAATGGCAGGCCGCCAGCATTATTGCCGAAATTGCGCGCAAGATCCGCGCCGCCGAAACCAGCGATGTAGACCGGGTAATCGACATGTACCTTCTGAAGAAACGCGTTGACGTTCTTTTCGCTATCCACGCCAAGCCAGATGAAGGTGATGCCTTTCTTCTGATATTCGCGCTGCATCGCCGACAAGGCTGGCATTTCCTTCACGCACGGGCCGCACCACGACGCCCAGAAATTCACGACGACCGACTTGCCCTTGAACGACGCGAGCGGCTGCGCGGTGCCCGATGCGCCCGGCGGCGTTGCTTGCCAGAATTGATCGACGGCGTTGCCGGAAAACTGCCTTGCGGCAACGGAATCGCCGCCGGTGAAGACGTGGCCCGCGTAGAAGCCGCCGACCGTGGCGGCGACCGCAGCGATGATGCGTGTAGTTTTCATGAGCGGGGATGAGCCAGCCGCGCATTTCGAGCGGTGGGGTATCGGGATGATCTGATGAGCAGCGTGCGCACCGTCGCAGCATTCGCGCGCGCCAGTTTGCCGCGCCCGTCGGCACGCACCGCGCCGCGCAGGTCGTCGGGACCGTACAGCGCGATATGCACGCCGGCCGGCTCCTCACCGCGCACGCGATGCAGAAAACTCAGCGTTTCGACATAGCCGCGCCCGGCGAAATGCCGCGTCTCGAAAACGTCGTACTGGATATTCGCGTTCAGCAGATAAATGGCGACTTCCTTCGGGTTGTCGCAGAAACACTGCAGATGGATGTCCGAATGCTCGCTCGCCATGCCGTTGAGCACCGCGCCGGTCAGATACGGGTCGAAGGCGGCGAGCTTGTCCATCCACTCGAGCGCGGTTTCCCGCATGCGGCGCAGCACCGCCGGCTGGCTGTCGCTCTGGAAGATCGCTTGATACTCGCAGATTTCTTCTTCGATCTGATCGTTATCGGGAAGAAATTCGCCGCCGATTTTCGACTCGCCGACCACCTGCCGCGCGACCTTGCGCTTGGCGGTGGAGTAGTCGAGGCCGTCCTCGGCGATCATTCTGGCAGCCGCAATGGCGATTTCCTCGCGCACGCGCTGCGGATCGAAATGTGATTTGCGGACCATGCGGGAATCATACTAAATAAGATAAAAGATAATAAGCTTGAAGGCCCGTTTGCTTCGCGCCTGACAAGGCGTAAAGCAGCCTCGCAGCAGCCGCGCCCTCGGTTACAATATGACGCTTCAGGCGCCTCGTGGATGAGTTTGCCGCAGGCGCTGTTCCATGTTTTCTCGCATTTCAATCGCCCGCGCGGCGCGACACGGTTTATGCACATCCACATCCTCCTCGGCATCTGCGGCAATCTGCGGCACTTTCATGGGCGGACTCGCCGTTCTGGCGCGCGAAGCGGGCCACAAGGTCACCGGTTGCGATGCCGGCGTCTACCCGCCGATGAGCACGCAACTCGAAGCCCAGGGCATCGAACTGATCGAAGGTTACGGTCCCGAACAACTTTCGCTTGAACCCGATCTGTTCGTCATCGGCAACGTGGTCACGCGCGGCAAGACCACCACCAGTTCCATGCTCGCCTGGCTGCTCGAAGACGCGGGCATGAACCCGGGCTTTCTGATCGGCGGCGTGCCGCTCAATTTCGGCATCTCGGCACGGCTCACCGATTCGAGCTTCTTCGTCATCGAAGCCGACGAGTACGACACTGCATTCTTCGACAAGCGCTCGAAGTTCGTCCATTACCGGCCGCGTACGGCGGTGCTCAACAATCTCGAATTCGATTACGCGGACATCTTCCCCGATCTCGCCGCCATCGAAACGCAATTCCATCATCTGATGCGCACGGTGCCGGGCGTCGGGCGCATCGTGACGAATGGCCGCGAAGCCGCGCTCGAGCGCGTGCTGACACGCGGCTGCTGGTCGGGCGTCGAGCGCTTAGGCGTGGACGGCGGCTGGCAGGCCTTGCCCGCAACGGACGGCACCACGGTCGACGAACAGTTCGCCGTGTACACTGGGAAGGCGAACGGCAGGGCGTCGTCGACTGGCAGGTGCAGGGCGAGCACAATCGCATGAACGCGCTCGCGGCGATCGCGGCGGCACGCTCGGTCGGCGTGCCGGCGGCGCAGTCGGTCAAGTTGCTGACCACGTTCCGCAACGTCAAGCGGCGCATGGAAGTCAAAGGCAGCGTCGATGGCGTCACCGTGTACGACGACTTCACGCATCATCCGACCGCGATCGACACGACCATTGCCGGCTTGCGCACGCGCATCGGCGACGCGTCGAATTCGTGCATCCTCGCCGTGCTCGAGTCGCGCTCCAACACGATGAAGCTTGGCACCATGAAGGCGCAACTGCCGTCGAGCCTCGCCAACGCCGATCTCGTGTTCGGTTACGGCGCGCGCGAAGGCCGCGACAAGCTCGGCTGGGATCTCGCCGACGCGCTGTCGCCGCTCGGCGCGAAGGCGCAGGCCTTCAACGAGATCGAGCCGCTGGTGAAAGCGGTTACGGCTGCCGCGCGTCCCGGCGATCATGTGCTCGTGATGAGCAACGGCGGCTTCGGCGGCGTGCATCAGAAGTTGCTGGATGCGCTGTCGGCGCGTGATGCGGCATCAACAAAGAAAGGAACGGCGTGATTCTCTACCTGCACGGCTTTCGCTCCTCGCCCCAATCGTTCAAAGCGCGCGTTATGTACGCGCGCTTCGCGGAACTCGGCCGGCTGGGCGAATGGCAGTGTCCGGTATTGCCCGTGTCGCCTTTCGAATCGGTCGAACTGGCGGAGGCCATCGCGGCACACGCGCGTCCGGATAGCGTGACGGTGGTCGGCAGTTCGCTCGGCGGTTTCTACGCGACGTACCTCGCGGAAAAATACGGCTGGCGCGCGGTGCTGCTGAATCCCGCCGTGGTGCCGCAGGACGACCTGAGCCACTATCTCGGCGAGCAGCCGCTGTGGCACGGCGGCGGCATCACCGTGTTGCCGCGTCATCTCGACGAACTGCGCGCTTTGTCCGTGGCCGCGATCACGCGCCCGGAGCGCTATTTCCTGATCGCCACGACCGGCGACGAAGTACTCGACTATCGCACGATGCTCGCCCATTATCCCGGTGTCAAAACCACGCTCATTCAGGGCGGCGATCATGCGATCAGCGATTTTCACGCGTATCTGGACGATGTTCTCGCGTTTTGCGGACGCGAGCCGCCTCCGGCGGTGACGCCTACCGCCGCATAAAAGACCGAATCCTTTTTTCCGGGCTGGCGCGCGCGTACAGCGCCGCTCCACCGTTTTACGAGAGTATTGAGTGAACGTTTTCTTCGAGGAATCGGGTAGTTTCAAGGCTGGATCGGTGTTGTCGAAGCAGGGCGACGCGTTTCAGGTCGAACTGCCCGGCGGCCGCCGGGCGAAGGTCCGTGCCAAAGATGTGCTGATCGAATTCGACAAGCCGGCGGCGGGCGAACTCATGCAGGAGGCCGATGCCATCGCGCAGGACATCGATCTGGACTTCCTGTGGGAATGTGCGCCCGACGACGAATTCCCGTTCGCGTCGCTCGGCGCGGATTACTTCGGCGACAAGTTCGGCCCGACCGAACGCGCGGCGCTGGTGTTGCGCATGCATGGCGCGCCGGTCTACTTCCGCCGCAAGGGGCGCGGGCAATATCAGCGCGCGCCGCAGGAACAGTTGCAGATGGCGCTGGCGTCGCTCGAACGCAAGCGTCAGCAGGCGCTGGTGCAGGCCGGCTGGGAAGAGGAACTGAAGGCGGGCACGCTGCCCGAAGCGCTCAAGGACAAGGCGATCGGCCTGCTCACGAAGTCCGACAAGAACTCCAGCGAGTACAAGGCGCTCGAAGCCGCCGCCGCCGCGCACGGCATTTCGCAGGCGCGTCTGATGCTCGAATGCGGCGGCATCGCGTCGGCGCGGGCGTTGCACGAGGCGCGTTTCCTGTCGGAGTTTTTCCCGCACGGCATCGGCTTTCCGTCGGTACAGCCGGGTGGGCTGCCGGAAGACTTGCCGGAAGCCGACGTCGAAGCGTTCTCCATCGACGACGTCACGACCACCGAAATCGACGACGCGTTCTCCGTGCAAGATCTCGCCGATGGCCGCGTGCGCGTGGGCATTCATATCGCGGCGCCGGCGCTCGGCATCGCGCGGGGCGACGGTATCGACGGAATCGCGCGTACGCGGCTGTCCACCGTCTACATGCCGGGCGACAAGATCACCATGCTGCCGGACAACGTCGTCGATGTGTTCACGCTCGCGGAAGGCGGGCTGCGGCCGGCGCTGTCGCTGTACATCATCGTGAATCGGGAGACGCAGGAAATCGTCGCCACCGAAACGCGCGCCGAGCGCGTATTCGTGAAGAGCAACCTGCGTCACAACCATCTCGACGAGCACGTCACCGAGGAAACGCTCGCGGCGGGCACGGGTGATTATCCGCACAAGGAAGACATCGCGGTGCTGTGGCTGCTCGCGCAGGCGCTGTTCGAGAAGCGTCAGCAGGCGCGCGCGACTTACGGGCTGAAGCGCGAAGTTCAGCGCAATAACGACTTCAATTTTTACGTCGAAGGCGAGCACATCACGATCACGCCGCGCCGTCGCGGCTCGCCGCTCGATCTGATCGTCGCGGAACTCGCGATTCTCGCGAACTCGTCATGGGGCGCGTTCCTCAATGATCACGGCGTGCCGGGCATCTACCGTTCGCAGCGCGGTTTCGGCGTGCCGGGTCCGAAGCACACGCGCATGCAGACCACGCCCGCGCCGCACGAAGGCCTCGGCGTCGCGCAATATGCGTGGAGCACGTCACCGCTGCGCCGTTACGTCGATCTCGTGAATCAGTGGCAGTTGCTCGCCTGCGTGCAGCACGGCGTGACGGCAAAGCTCGCCGCGCCCTTCAAGCCGAAGGACACCGATCTTTTCGCGGTCGTGCAGGGTTTCGACGATACCTATAACGCCTACGCCGATCATCAGCGCCGGATGGAGTATTTTTGGTGCCTGCGCTGGCTCAAGCAGGAGAATCGTAAGCAGGTGCCCGCGTCCGTCATCAAGGACGATCTGGTGCGGCTGGAAGAAATACCGCTGATCCTACACGTGCCGGGACTCGGCGTGCATACACGCGGTACGCGCGTGATGCTCGAAGTCGTCTCGATTGACGAACTCACCGTCGAGGCATCCTGCCGTTTGCTGCATGTGATTGACGCGCCCTCGGCCGCCGCGCCTGCAGAGGAAGAGGAGGGCGAGGACGAGATCATCGACACGACCGATCTCTCCGCCGAAAGCGAAACAGAGGTGCAGGCGGAAGCGTCGTCGGAAACCGAATCGCCACCCGAGCAAACCGGCGATGCGCAGGAATCGAAACAATGAGCCAGAAAGACCAGTACGCGGTGATCGGCAATCCGATCGAGCACAGCAAATCGCCTTGGATTCACGCGCGCTTCGCCGAGCAGACCGGCGAACCAATCGAATACGGGCGCATTCTCGGGCCGCTCGGCGGCTTCGAGAAGGAGGCGCGGCGGTTCATCGCGGCAGGCGTGCGCGGCATGAATGTCACCGTGCCGTTCAAGCTCGACGCCCACGCGTTTGCCGATACGCTCTCGCCGCGCGCGGCGGCGGGCGCGGTGAACACGCTGTCGTTCGGGCCGGACGGCGTGCGCGGCGACAACACCGATGGCGTGGGCCTCGTGCGCGATATCGAGGTGAATCTCGGCGTGAGCCTGAAAGATGCGCGCGTGGTGCTGCTTGGCGCGGGCGGTGCGGCGCGCGGCGTGGTGCTGCCGATCTTCGATCGCGCGCCGGCGGCGCTGACAATCGTGAATCGCACGGCGGCGAAGGCGCTGCAACTCGTCGAGCAGTTCGAGGCGAACGCGCGCGAATCCGGCGTGCGGTTGTCGGGCGGTGGCGCGGACAGCATCGAGCCGGGCGCGTATGACGTCGTGATCAACGCGACGGCGGGCAGTCTCGACGCCGCACTTCCCGATTGCGACGACCGCGCGTTCGGCGCGGCCACGCTCGCCTACGACATGATGTACAGCCCGAAGCCCACCGTCTTCATGCAGCACGCGGCTTCGCTCGGCGCGCGCGTGACGGACGGCCTCGGCATGCTGGTCGAGCAAGCCGCCGAGTCGTTCTTCATCTGGCGCGGTGTGCGTCCGGACGGCGGCGCGGTGCTGTGCGAACTGCGCGGCGAACTGACCGCCAAAGCCTGATGACCACCACGCCGACCGGAATCCGGAGCGCGCCGCCGCGCACGCGCCGCGCGGCGAAACTCGGGCCGGCGCGCTGGATCATGTACGGCGTGTCGGTGCTGGCGATCGCGGCTTTCGCGACCCAGTTGTACTTTTTCGTGTAGATCGGCATCTGGAATTACGTGAATCCGGGCGAAACCGCGTTCATGCGCTCCGATGCTTGGACGCTGCAAAAGACCCATCCCGGCATCTCGCTGCAACGGACCTGGGTGCCTTACGACCAGATTGCGCGCAATCTGAAGCGCGCGATCCTCGCGTCCGAGGACGCCAACTTCGTCAACAACAATGGCTACGAGACCGACGCCATCTTGCAGGCGTGGGAGCGCAACAAGACGCGCGGCCGGATCGTGTGGGGCGGTTTGACGATTTCGCAGCAATTGGCGCGCAATCTATTCTTATCGCAGGAAAAGAGTTATATCCGCAAGGCGCATGAACTGGTCATCACCTGCATGCTCGAGTTCTGGATGGACAAGGAACGCATTCTCGAGATCTATCTGAATTCCGTGGAGTGGGGCAATGGCGTGTACGGCGCCGAAACCGCCGCGCAGCACTTACTACAACACCTCCGCCGCGAAACTCACTGCATGGCAAAGCGCGCGGCTCGCCGTCATGTTGCCGCGTCCGAAGTTCTACGACGACCATCCCCGCAACTCGGCGTATTTGTCGCAGCGCAGTGGCGTCATCGCGCGGCGAATGAGGGGTGACCGAGCTTCCCAAATATAGTTATTTGGTTGGCGTCGCTAAACATCGTAAGGCCATAATTCGTAATAACTTTTCGTTGTGCGCCCATGCTGGGCGCAATCTAGTGGGTGCAAGTCCCACCGTGA
>LFJI01000348.1 GCA_001235855.1 Candidatus Burkholderia brachyanthoides | reverse complement strand
ACGTCAACATCCTACGCGAACATAGATCAGTTAACAACGGAATGGGACACTAGCGGACTGCGCAGTAGGCCTCGCAACGCTCACGGTGCCCTATGGCTACAACCACGGAAAACCGGTGCAATCGGTGAAATCCGATGGTATAGTTTCTTCGCTGCTCACCGCAGCAGCATCGGCGATTGCGGCCACTTTGGCACCGCCGGATACCACCCTGACTGGAATAAGTCCATCCAACATGTTTCTCAACAGAAAACGGAGTCTGAGCAGCATCGACCGGGGAGCCTGGCCTTGGCGTCGCTGGTCGCGCTAACCTCGCCCGAGGTTCGCTGAAGCTGTCCGTTGGTTCACGCTTCAGCATCCGTTTTTTGTTTCGCTGCGCATTTCCGTGCCGATCCCGCAAGACCGCATCATTCCGCGCCTCACTCATGCGCGTGTCGCATGTCCAAGCGCGTTGCCCGATGTCTCTCGCTTCGCCTGATCGGAAGCAGCGGGGCCGTCGTATGCGATCGTGACGGAATTCGACCGCCGCAGCGCCCTGCTCTTCCCGATGCCGCATTTCCCTGACCGCGCGCGTCGCTCAAGGAGCGCAACATGACCGAACTCGAATTTCAATCGCTGGCGAATGAAGGCTTCAATCGCATTCCGCTGATCGCCGAAGCCTTAGCCGACCTCGAAACACCGCTCTCTCTATACCTCAAGCTCGCTCAAAGCGAGCGCAACGGCGCGAACGCTTTCTTGCTGGAATCCGTGGTCGGTGGAGAGCGTTTCGGACGCTACTCGTTCATCGGCCTGCCAGCGCGCACGATCCTGACCGTGCGCAAGGACCAGTCGCAGGTCGTCACCGACGGCCAGGTCACCGAGACGAACGACGGCGATCCGCTCGCGTTCATCGAACATTTCCAGAAGCGTTTCAAGGTGGCGACGCGCCCCGGTCTGCCGCGCTTTTGCGGCGGCTTCGCGGGCTACTTCGGTTATGACGCGGTGCGCTATATCGAGAAGAAGCTCGCCGACACCGCGCCGCCCGACGACCTCAATCTCCCCGACATTCAGCTGCTTCTGACGGAAGAAGTCGCGGTCATCGACAATCTCGCGGGCAAGCTCTATCTCATCGTCTACGCCGATCCGACCAAGCCGGAAGCGTATGCCAAAGCGAAACATCGTCTACGCGAATTGCGCGCGCGGTTGCGCGTGACGGTTCAGCCGCCGGTCACGTCCGCGAGCGTGCGCACCGAAACGTACCGCGAATTCAAGAAGGACGATTATCTGAACGCCGTGCGAAAAGCGAAGGAATACATTGCGGCGGGCGAGTTGATGCAGGTGCAAGTGAGCCAGCGTCTCATCAAGCCGTTCCGCGACAATCCGCTTTCGCTGTACCGCGCGCTGCGCTCGCTGAATCCGTCACCATACATGTATTACTACAACTTCGGCGGCGACGTACACGTGGTCGGCGCATCCCCGGAAATTCTCATGCGTCAGGAAAAGCGCGCCGAAGACCGCATCGTGACGATTCGCCCGCTCGCTGGCACCCGGCCGCGCGGCAACACACCCGAGCGCGACGCCGAACTCGGCACCGAACTGCTAAACGATCCGAAGGAAATCGCCGAACACGTGATACTGATCGACCTTGCGCGCAACGACGTGGGCCGCATCGCGCAGACCGGTTCGATCGATGTGACGGATAAGATGATCATCGAAAAGTACTCGCACGTTCAGCACATCGTGAGTTCAGTCGAAGGGAAACTGAAGCCAGGCATGAGCAATTTCAACGTGTTGCGCGCGACATTCCCGGCGGGCACGTTGTCGGGCGCGCCGAAGGTCCGCGCGATGGAACTGATCGACGAACTCGAACCCGTGAAGCGCGGTTTGTACGGCGGCGCGGTCGGCTATCTGTCGTTCAGCGGCGAGATGGATCTGGCTATCGCGATTCGCACCGGTCTGATCCACAAGGGCAATCTCTACGTTCAAGCAGCAGCGGGAGTCGTCGCCGATTCGGTGCCAGAATCTGAATGGCAAGAGACTGAAAACAAGGCGCGCGCCGTGTTGCGCGCCGCCGAGCAAGTGCAAGACGGCCTCGACAGCGACTTCTGAGGAGAAGCAACCATGCTGCTGATGATCGACAACTATGATTGACATCCATAGAGGGTTGACATCCATAGAGGGCTTTATAATTCTACAGAGAATTCATAGATTTTTGATTTCAGATATGAAAGTTCTGGCAAAGTCTAGTAAAAGCTAGACCGAGCCACTGCAAATGTGTATAATTGTGAAGTCACAGGAAGACGTTATACCGGCGTTTTTTATATACACATAGCAGTCAACATCCTCATCGTTCGCAAAATCGAGACTGCGCAACCCCAGGATAAGCCGTATCTCCTGAAGGACGGTGGCAGCCTGTTCGTGCGCGTTCAGCCGAACGGCAGTAAGCTCTGGTGGTATCGGTATCGCCTTGGCAACTCTCCACAGACTTACTCGATCGGTGTCTTCTCGAAAGTCACGCTGGAAGCAGCGCGCAAAGAACGGGATTGGGCTCGTTCAATGATTCGGGAAGGGCACGACCCGACCCGACCTTAGAAAAGCGGGTCAAGATCGCCAACCAAGTCGAGCAGAACGAGCATGTCTTCGAGACCGTTGGACTGGATGAAGAACAATGGCCAGTGGTCGGAGGGCTATGCCGATCAGGTCAAGTCGTATTTCGAGAAAGACGTATTCTCAAAGATCGGCAAGCTACCGTTCGCTGCAGTCAAGGCCTCACACATTCGTCCCATCATCAAAAGCGCGGTCGACCGCGGTGCCCCGACTGTAGCGATCTTGATCCGGCAGTGGTGCAGGCAACTTTTTACCTACGCATCAGGCGAAGGCATCTGCGACAACGATCCGACGTGGTTACTGAGACGCTCGGTCAAGCGGCCAAGGGTTCGACACCATCCGCCGCTACTGTGGCGCTACCGTGGCAAGAGATTTCCAATTTCTTGAACTGCGTGGACGAGGCGGGTTATCGGGCAACGGTTATCGCATTGCGACTTATGGCCGTGACTTTCGTTCGGACAGCGGAACTCCGTAAAGCGATGTGGACTGAGTTCGATTTGGACAATGCAATCTGGATCGTTCCCACCGGGCGCATGAAAATGCGGGATCCCCATAGCGTGCCACTGTCGAAGCAAGCCGTCGCGCTCTTGAGGGAACTCCACACGCTGACTGGCGGGCAGAAAGATGCTGTTCCCAAATTTTCGCAAACCTAAGACGCTCATGTCGGCCACGACGCTTAACAAGGTGCTGGAACGCATGGGCTACGGCGGGCAATTCTCCTCGCACGACTTCCGCTCGACAGTTACGACATTCCTGGGCTTACTTAGCTATCCCGAGAACCGTGTGGACTTGCAACTGGCTCACTCGAAAAGGAAGAAGGATTCGTCGCGAGCACTTTATGACCACACGAAGTACGTTTCATCAAGGACGCTCATCATGCAAGACTGGGCGGATATTCTAGATGCGCTGGCAGCAGGCGATAAAATGGCGCCGCGATCATGGAAAAATTTGGTCCATTTTCAAAGCGGCGGCGGGCATTGTTGAAGGTTATCGAACGAGAGTGAACCGATGTAGCCCGATGTAGTCCATTGCCCCATCATTTCGAGCGTTGAAGCCGCTCTGTGATGCCAACTAGCAGAGTGGGCTCCACAAGGCAATCACTAGCGTTGTAATTAGATATTGCGCTTAGTACTACTAAGTCATAAAATCCATGGCATTATAAGAGCTTCTTCATCCTTTGCATGAGGAAGCGATGGACTGG
>LFJI01000347.1 GCA_001235855.1 Candidatus Burkholderia brachyanthoides | reverse complement strand
AATCGCCAAAGAAGTAAATAGCTCCCTCATGGGGATTTTGAACTGGTCTCTAACAGCGTAACCCGCCTGTAGGGTGAAGGTGACCATCTCATTAAACCCCGTCAAGCGAGCAAGCATAAATGATGGTTGTTGTCGTTTCGCAGGGTCTCGATGATACAGGCAGGCGCGTTTTGCATGCAAAACGCAAAGTGCAAACAGGTGGCGATGGCGGCGGGTATCACATGTGGGCAACAGGGGAAAAAAACGATTAACTCATTTAACTTTTCTTTTAGGTGGAGTTGGCCTCCAAGGGCTTTGTAGAAGGGGATGAGCGTCGTATTAGGGCAAACACGGGCTACCTTTTTCACCCAATCTCGATGTTTTTCAAAAAACGTTTTCCAAAATACTAAATTCGCGTGAACTTGCGCGTGGCCGCCCGAACTGCCGCGCACAAGCCTCGACGGCGCTCAATGAAACAGAAAAAACGCGTCACGACGAGCGCTGCCGCGTCCGGAGCACACCCATGAAACACAGCCGTTGCCAGCGTTGCGCGCGTCGCCAGCCGTGATTGCTGGACCCAGCCGTGATTGCTGGACCGTGTGCGCGCTGCTCTTTTTCGCGACCGTCATCAACTACATGGACCGGCAGATCCTCGGACTGCTCGTGCCCATGATTCAGCATGACATCGGCGGACGCAGGTGCAATACGGCCGCATCGTGATCGCGTTTCCGTTCTATGCGATCGGCCTGCTGTGCTGGGCGCATCGTCGACTGGTTCGGCACGCGCGTTTCTCGTCTCTCCTTAATGCGCTCGCGATGTTCATCTGGAGCGTTGCCGCGATGCTGCACGCGGCCGTCGGTTCGGTGATGGCGCCATCGGTCTCGTGTGGTTCGCCGTGTGGTTCGTGATGTATCGGTATCGTATCGCGAGCCGAACGGCATATCCTCACGCCGAAGATGACGCCGGTGAAGCTCGGCGCGTGATCATCCAATGCGCCGTCGCTTGTATCGAAGCGTCGCGTCATCGAGTCGATGCAAGCGGCGCGGCGTGATTTATGCGGTAACGGTAGTAGCGCAAGCGGCAGTCGATTCGCGCACGATCAGGCGCGGCTCGAACATGAAGTTGACGGGGTCGGCATGACCGGCGAGCGCGTCGATGAGTTTCTGCATCGCGAGTTTGCCCATTTTCTCGCTCTGGATGTCGACAGTGGTGAGGCCGGGCGCGGCGTATGCGCCGTAAGGCACGTTGTCGATACCGGTCACCGAGACGTCTTGCGGCACACGAATGCCGAGCGACTCGGCTTCTTTCATGAAGCCGAGCGCGATGAGGTCGTTGTAGCAGATCACCGCTTGCGGACGCTTCGGCCCGAGCATCACGCGCGAGCAGGCATGTTCTCCGGCGATGGAAGTCGGCGCGTGAGCCTCATAGACATCAAGTTCGAGACCCGCTTCGGCGAGACAATCGCGGGTGCCGCGAATACGTTCATCGTTGATGCGCGCATGCTCGAAACCGAGGTACGCGATGCGCCGGTACCCGAGATCGAGGAGATGGCGCGCCAGCATGTAAGTGGCAAGCCGGCTGTTGATGCCCACGCTCGGAATCGGCATCTCGGCGTTGCGCAACAGCACGACGGGCTTGTCGAGATCGAGCATCCATTGCGCCTGTTCATCGGGCAGGCGCGAACTGACCAGCAGGCCGTCGACACGTTGTGCGAGGGCTTCGATGAGCGGACGCTCGCGCGCCTGATTCTCGTCGATGTCGACGAGCAGCAACGTGTAGTCGTGGCGCAAGGCAATGCGATTCGCGCCCTTCACCACGTTGGTGAAGTGCGGATTGCTGATGTCGAGAATGGTGAGGCCGATGGTGCGTGTGCGTCCCGTGATCATCGAACGCGCGAGCGGACTGGAGCGGTAGCCGAGCGTTTCGATGGCCGCTTTCAGCTTCGCTTCGACCGGCGCGGAAAAACGCTGCGCGCCGTTGATGTACTTGGACACGGTCGCGACCGACACGTCCGCTGCGGCCGCGACGTCACGAATGGTCGGGGAAATTTTTTTCATGTGGAGGGTAACATTTACTCGATGATTTTCCAAGCTTAGCGGATTGTCTCAGAAAAGCGGGAAACAATGACGACGCGATGTGAATTGAATTTTGCATGCAGCATGTAAGAACCAGAAGCATGCGTGGCAAGATTCGCGGCGGATCGAAAACGTTTTCTTCTATTTAGCTTTCATTGCGCGTCGAGCGCTTCATGTACCAACGGTTTCGAGAGTTTCGATGAATCAGCCAAACGCAGCGGGCAAGCCCTTCAAGCGCCTGCTTCTGACCGGCGCGGCCGGCAATCTGGGATGTCAGTTGCGCGGCGCGCTCGCACAATGGGCCGAGATCGTGCGCCTCACCGATATCGCGCCGCTCGACGATGCGGCCGCGCACGAGGAAGTCGGCGCGGCCGATCTCGCGGACCGCGACGCGGTGATGCGTCTGGTCGAAGGCGTCGATGCGATCGTGTATCTCGGCGGCATCTCCGTCGATGCGCCGTTCGACGATCTGATCGAGGCGAATATTCGCGGCACGTACAACCTTTACGAAGCGGCGCGCCGTCACGGCGTGAAGCGTGTCGTGTTCGCTAGCTCGAACCATGCGATCGGATTTCATCCGGTCACCGAAGTGCTCGACGCGGATGCGCCGCAGCGTCCCGACAGCCTCTATGGAGTGACCAAGTGTTTCGGCGAGTCCTTGTCGCGTTATTACTTCGATCGCTTCGGCATCGAGACCGTGTGTCTGCGCATCGGATCGTCGTTCGAAGAACCGAAGAATCCGCGCATGCTCGTGACGTATCTGAGCTACCGCGATCTCATCGAACTCGTGCGCTGCTCGCTGTTCACCAACCGCGTGGGCCATACGGTCGTGTACGGAGTATCCAACAATCCAGTCAAGTGGTGGGACAACTCGAAGGCGGGTTTTCTCGGCTTCAATCCGCAAGACAGCTCCGCGAAGTTCGACGGCCTGTTCCCGACGCGCGCGCCGACCGACGAACGTGACGATCCCGCGCAGCGTTTTCAGGGTGGTCCGTTCGTGCTCGGCGAGCCGTTGGAACGCAAGCGCTGATCGCGCGCTTCATGTTTTAACTTCCTGATGCAGGGCGCTCATACGCGCAATGACCGCCCTGCATCAGGGTTTATCCGCATGCTTCATCATGGTGTGCATTCGCACGCCGGATGTTACCGGTCTCAGAAACGCATCACGAAGGCGGAATCAACCCTATTTGCGCACATATTTCGCAGAGTGTGGGATAGCTTGCACGCACTGCACCATGCGCTGGCTTCAAAGCACGAAAAAGGCAGGCTAAACACCAGTTCTGTAGTCCCTCCGTAGAGAGGAGGCTCCGCGTGTAGTCATATAGTCAAACGATCTGCCGACTTCTTACCCGGAGGAAACATAGATGGATCTAGAAGCTCGCACCATGAAGCGCGTGATGGTTCGCCTCGTGCCGTTCTTGATCCTTTGTGCTATTTCATCGCTTATCTGGACCGCGTCAACGTCGGCTTTGCGGCGTTGCAGATGAACAAGGCGCTCGGCTTTACCGCGAGCATGTTCGGCTTCGGCGTGGGGATTTAATGAGGTGGTCACCTTCACCCTACGGCAGGTTACGCTGTTAGGGTGCTTTCATTTCTGGAGAGGCCATCATGCAGGAAATGGCGCTGGTTGGGATCGATCTGGGCAAGCATTCGTTTTTCACCTGCACGGCCAGGACCGGAAATGCTCGAGCCGGTTGCATAACCACTTCAAGTACCTCTGCGAGCAAATCAGGGAG
>LFJI01000346.1 GCA_001235855.1 Candidatus Burkholderia brachyanthoides | reverse complement strand
TAAATGTGTTACCCCTGTCCTGACACACCTGTTACCCATGTCTCCAGTCTGTACATCGGGGGAAAGTAAACAGTCCTTCCGGGCTCTTTTTGAACTGGCCTTTAAGCGTTGTGGCCGTACTGTTCACAGATTTCGTCGATCGACTTCACGACATGCGCGACGTCGTCCTGCGTCATGAGCGTGAAGAGCGGCAGAGTGAGTGTCGATGCGCCGAGCTTCTCCGCATGCGGGAACATGCCCTCCTTGAAGCCGCGCGCGCGATACAGCGTGAACAGATGCAGCGCCGGATAGTGCACGCTCGTGCCGAGGCCGCGCTCCTTCATCTGCTCCATGAAGTCCGCGCGCGAGAGCGTCAGCTTGTCGAGTGGCAGCGCGACCTGGAACATGTGCCAGTTGCTGTCGCTGAAATTATCCATCGGCAGGCCCATGCCGAGCTTTACCGCCGCGCCGCCCGCGAAGGCTTCGAAATAGGCGCGCGCGAGTTCGCGGCGCTTCTGCGTGAAACGTTCGATGTGCTTCAACTGGCCCAGGCCGACGCGCGCCGCGACGTCGGTCAGGTTGTACTTGCCGCCGAGCACGTCGCAGTCCATGCCGTCCATGCCGGTGCGCGTGATGCCCTGCAGGCGGTATTTGCGCGCGAGTTCGGCTTCGTCCTCGTCGTTCATCACGAGCGCGCCGCCTTCGATCGACGTTAGGTTCTTGTTCGCGTGGAAGCTGATCGACACCAGATCGCCGAACGAGCCGATTCGCTTGCCTTTCCAGCTCGAGCCGAACGCCTGCGCGGCGTCTTCGATCACGCGCAGCTTGTGGGCACGCGCGATCTTGTAGAGGCGGTCCATGTCCACCGGCAGGCCGGCGAGGCAGACCGGCATGATCGCCTTGGTGCGCGGCGTGATGGCCCGCTCGAGCAGCGCGAGGTCCATGTTACGCGTGAGCGGGTCGATATCGACGAAAACCGGCGTCGCGCCGACTTCCAGGATCACGTTGGCGGTGGAGACCCAGGTCATCGGCGTGGTGATGACTTCGTCGCCTTCGCCGACGCCCGCGATGCGCAGCGCGATTTCCATCGTGCAGGTGCCGGAGTTGAACGCGCGCACCGGACGGCCGCCGAAGTACGCGGACAATTCGGCTTCGAACTGCTGATTCTGCTGGCCAGTGGTGATCCAGCCGGAGCGCAGCACGTCGGCGACGCCCTGAATGGTCTCTTCGTCGATTTCAGGCCTGACGAAGGGCAGGAACGGCCACGATGTCTGATTCATGGACTATCTGCTCACTAATTGGAATTGATTTGGGTCAGGTATCCGCCGCGCCAGCTCAGGCGCGTGCCAGCACCACCACGCCGATGAGGATGATGCCGATGCCCACGAGCCGCTGCACCGACATCACTTCGCCGAACAAATACCACGCCGCGAACGCGTTGACGACATAGCCGAGCGAGAGCATCGGATAGGCAATGGACACGTCCACACGCGACAGCCCGACGATCCAGACCACGACGCTGAAGACATAGCACGTCAGCCCGCCGATGATCGGCAACTGCGTCGCGATCTTCCAGCCGACCGGGATGATATTGGCGGGCGTGATCTCGAAGTGCCCGACCGCGTTCACGCCGGCCTTGAGGAGCAACTGCGCGCACGCGTTCAACAATACGCCGGTAATGACGCAAACGAAGGAAATCGGGTTCATCGAGGAAGTAAGTGATCGAGAATACTTTGTTAGCCGCCGGAATACGATCGATCGTGCCGCGCGGCACGGCGGGTCGTCACGGCTGCGGCTTCTCGACGATCACGCGGCGCGCGGCGCGTGCGATCACCTGCATCGGCACATGGCGCTTTTCGAGCTCGTCGTAGCGCGACGGCGGCATCAGCGCGAGGCCGTAGCGCTCCGCATCCCAGCGCTTCACCCATTCGTCGATGCTCGGCACCCATTTCTGCGGCTCCGTCTGCACGCCGAAGGTCAGTTCGTCGGCTTCCTGCACCATGATCATCGTGTGATCGAGGTAGAAGAGCATCGTGTGATCCAGCTTGGCGATGGAATAGAACGGCGTGTCGGCCGGCAGCTTCGCCATCGCAGCCTTTACCGCCAGCACGAGTTTCACGCCCGAGCTTTCGGTGCCGAACACGTCGTGCCCCGTCCCGGCGATGGTGCCGAGCAGCAGCCACGCCGCGCCCAGTCCCGCCGCGCCCGCCAGCACGCTGCACCGGTTCAGCCAGATGCCGAACACCGTCACCACGAACGCCACTGCCAGCGCCGCCCAGATCCACACCTGATACTCGCGATACAGCACGTTCGGCGTGTTCGCGCTGCCCGCGCGTCCGAGGAACACCGTGCCGAACGCCGCCACGATCAGAAACACCGCGTAGCCGACCAAATGCATGCGGTACTGCGACTTCGTCAGCGACGGCAGATACAGCCCGATCACGAGCGCAATGGACGGCGCGATCGGCAAAGTATAGGAAAGCAGCTTTGAGTGTGACGCGCTGAAGAACAGAAAAATGAACGCGGACCATACCAGCAGCATGGTGACGGGGGCGAAACCGTTGGGCTGCCGCGGCGTCTTGAGCGCGTGCCGCACGCTCTGGAACGTGATCGACAGCCACGGCAGGAAGCCCACGATCAGCACCGGCACGAAGTAATAGAACGGGCCGGGGCGGTTCTGCGCGGGCGTCAGATAACGTTCGAACTGCTGCACGATGAAGAAGAAGTTGAAGAACTCGGGGTTCTTCATCTGCACGAGCACGAACCACGGCGCGACCACGATCAGGAACACGATCAGCCCGCTGCCGATGTAGAGGCGCTTCCACAATGCCCAGTCGCGCGAGATCAGCGAGTAGAGCACCAGCACGGCGCCGGGCAGGATCAATCCGACCAACCCTTTCGATAGCACCGCCGCGCCCATGCCGATCCAGCACAGCCACATCCACAGGCGCACCTCGCGGGTCGGGAGGCCGGGGCGCTGGGCGAGCGGCAGCGCACACAGCGACACCTCCATCCAGAACGCCAGGCCCATGTCGAGCGTGTTGAAGTGGCCCATCAGGTTCCAGTACGGGCAAGTCGCGAGGATCACGGAGGTCGCGAAGCCGGTCATCGCGTTGAAGACGCGCGTGCCGGTGTAGCCCGCCAGCAGCACGCCTGCGAAGCCCGTAAGCGCAGTGTAGAGCCGCGCCTGCCACTCGCCGACGCCGAACCACGCGAACGTCAGCGCGTTCGCCCAGGTTTGCAGCGGCGGCTTCTCGAAGTATTTGTAGCCGTTGTAGCGCGGCGTGATCCAGTCGCCGGTGACGAACATTTCGCGCGCCATCTCGGCGTAGCGGCCTTCGTCGCTCGGCACGAGGTGACGCCAGCCGAGCGGCACGAACCAGACGATCACGAGTGCGAGAATCAGAAGAATGAGCGAGAGACGGGTGAGCGGTAGCCGCGAAGGCGTATCGTTCATGAAGTCGACCTATCCGATGCCGCAAGGCGGCGGGTTAATACGAATGACTCGGTGAACCGACTCGGCGATACCGCCTGCAGGTCGCCGGACCGGCACGTTGCGGCGGGTTTCCGAGATCGGCGTCGCGGCAGGCTAGCCGCTGCGCGGGAGTGTAGCGCACGGGCGCGCCGAATTCGTCAAAATGGCACGCCGCCCGAGGCCGGAGCGCAGGGAGCCGGATTGGGTCCCGCGCTTGCCGCGCTTGCTTAGGATTTCCTAAAAGGCTAGTTCAAAAAGAGCCCGGAAGGACTGTTTACTTTTCCCCGAAACGATTAACCTTGGATGCCTGAACAACGGATCAAGGAATGCCGGCACC
>LFJI01000345.1 GCA_001235855.1 Candidatus Burkholderia brachyanthoides | reverse complement strand
ACATACGTATGTATTTAAATACATACGTATGTGCGCTACAATGCAGCCGTATCGTTGAAGTCGACGGCACCGGCGGACCGCCTGGTGGCTACCAGGTCCCCGCCGTTCACAATCCGTCTAGGAGCATGACCATGAAATCACGGATTCGCTCATCCGATCCCGAAGCGATCGAAAAGCTGCAGGCCGAGATTCACCGCTTGAAGACTTCGCAGAAAATGATGCGCGATGCGAACGCTGCCCTGCTTAGGGGCGGTGACCAAGCGTTGCGAGCGCTGGGGTTCTCCGAGGAGCACATCGCTGAGTTGAAGCGAAAGGTTGCCGGGCAGATCGGGTTTCCGGAGTCAGCCTTCAGCAACAACGACCGGGACATTCGACACCTCAAGAGGCGCATCGCCAAACAAGCGGCACGGGAGGCACATGATGAGGATAACTGACCTGAAGATGACATGGGCCTGCACGCTGCCGATCCTGCTGGCCGGCTATGCGGATGGTTCACCGACCGGGCGGGCGGTTGCAGTCGAAGAGTTCAAGCGCATGGCCGAGACCGCAGACCACGCCAACGAGCTCGCGAAAGCGCTAAAGATGGTTCTCACGGTGTTCGAACGGTCTTCGCTGACGGCTGGGCAGTGGATGGAAGTGCAACACGCAAAGGAATTGTTGGGCCGATTGCCGGTTCAACAGCTCGCAGAACTCGGCTAATCTTGCTACTCATACTTATGTATGTAAATATGTGATTGCGTAGATATGTGCGTGAGGTCAACATGCAACGTGCATACTAGATTTTCTATCACACGGCGCAGTCCTTCGACGAGAAGGCCCACACCGTAAGGCTGGCTGTTGGCGATGGCCTCGACGAGAACACGATCGAACTCCTGCTGCTTGCCCAAGCGAAACACGAAATCGCGCTAAAGGTCGGGCAGCCGCCGGATCAGGTTCGCATCAACGAATATAGCTTGCTTTCAGGGTGCCATTAAGGCATTTTTTACGTAAATACGTATGTATGTATTTCAAAAGGGCAGTCTCATGAAATACGTGATTTGTCACACCAAAGGGGGCGTCGGGAAAACGACGTCGGCCGTTCATCTGGCTGCGCACCTGGCCGAAGACGGCCCCACTCTTCTGATCGATGCGGACCCGCAGGAAACGGCAGCTACCTGGGCGGCCTGGCGTCACGACAACGAGGCAGCGAAAGGCAAGCCGACGCTGACGACCGTTCGTTTGCGGGGAAAAGCGGTGCTCGACGAGGGCAAGGCGCTTGCGCAGAACTACAAGCACACCGTTATTGACGCGGGCGGCCGAGACAACGCCGGCTTGCGCAACGCGTTTCTGCTGGCAGATCTGGCGATCGTGCCGACCGGCGCATCGGGTTTCGACGCCGCGGCGATGACTGATCTCCTAGAGGTGCATGAGGTTGCAGCGGATTACAACCCGGAACTCCGTCTGAAGATGCTCCTGACGCGCATTGATCTGCGCACGAAGGACGATCAGGAAATGCTCAAGTTCCTGCAAGAGTACAAGCTGGAAGTGCTCACGAGCCGCGTGTGCGAGCGCGTGACATTCCGACGTGCAACAACGCAAGGTCTGACGATCGAGGAGATCGGCAAAGACACCCGAGCCATTGAGGAAATGGCCGCATTCTATCGTGAGGTGAAAGCATGAAAGCAAAGCAGGTTATGAGAGGAAAACCGAGTCTCGACGAGTTCCGCGCTGGTCCCAGCGAAGAGTCGGCGAGCCCCCCACTGGCGCCCGCCGCAACCGTGCCGACAACTTCCGAGCGGACAAACAAGACCATTCGCATCCGCAAGACCTTCGAGTCAAAGCTGAAGGAAGAGGCGTTCGTTCGATCGAAGACGGAAGGTCGCGTGACCGAATCGGACATCATCGACGAGGCGCTTGAATTCTACTGGGCGCATAAGAAGTAATTACGTATGCACGCACTCATGTGCATACGTAATTATGAACAATGATGGAGTATGGGATGAAAAGGAATATTGCTTTGGGCTTGCTGTCGATCATTTCGATGATCGGGGTTGTTTCTGTTGCCGAGTTGAACCGCGCCGACGCTTGGGACATCAAAAGCGCGGTACGTAATTACGTATGTAAATAGACGCCGCATCCGAGTAGACCGGAACAAAACGAACCGCCTTCATTTGGGCGGGTTTTTTTCGCCCGGAGTTGGGCGAGCGGGGCAGAGCGATCGCGTGCGTTCGCACCTACCCATCCCCCCGCCCTTCCCGCAGGGCGGGAAGGGCGCGAGTCGCCCTCTGTCGGCAAGGGTGTGGGGGAGGAGAACCCTTCCCCCACACCCTTGCCTGAAGCGTCTATACCGGCACGACAGCCCGTCAAGGGCTGCTGCGCTGCCGTCCCACCCATTCTGTGCTCGACCTCTGGCCTGCGGCCAGCTCTGCGCTCCGCGTGCGGCCTCCGGGCGTCCCCTTGACCGCCTGACATGCCGAACGAGAGAGGGTCAACGATGAATCTGATTCAAGCCCAGCGCGCATACATCGAGCAAATCAATTCGTGCGTTCGACCTAAAGATCGCCGGCGCCGCGTCAGGCGGGCAGCTTCGAAGACATTGCGCACCTACCTCGAAAAGATCGGCGTGACGGGCGAACTGCAGGACCAGGTCTGTCGTGACGCGTGGGACATGGCCGAGCTAGAGCACAACGCGGATGACTGACTGATCGCCTGCTTCGGCGGACAACGAGCGATAGGAATGACGATGAACGGCACCAAGGCAATCGCGCAGCGCATCGTGAACGCAGAAGAAAACTTCATCGGAACCGTGCAGGCACTCACGGGCTTCACCCGAGACGAAAGCATCAAGGCGCTCAACACGATGCGCAAGCTGAAGGTAGTCAAGCTGGACGTCGGGATCAGGCGCTATCTGCCGAAGCATGGTGCATTCATGGAACCCGATGCGCTGCGCAACGCAATCGCATACTAATTTTCAATTACGTACGTACGATAATATGTAATAATCTCAGACAATCCCAATAGGTAAGCGAAATGGCGAATTACGGCGTATCGAAGGTAAAGGTGTTTGTCGGCATAGAAGGCCACGGTTTCAATGCAACGCTGATGCGTGACGGAAAGCCGGTCGCATTGGTCATCGACGACGCGTCCAGCGGGCCGACAATGTTTAACTGGCTGGACGAAAAGGCTAGGTGAGTCGAGTTCATCGCCCTCGACTATAAGGACCAACCGCTTCATCGCACAGGGACGCCGGAAGAAGCGGCTTTCTGGGAGCACTGCAAGTCTCTCGGAAAGTATGTCTACAACGGACAGGAATTCAGCCACAGCCCCGACTATGTTGCCGAGACGCTCGTGGGGGAAGCGGCCTTGAGGAAGAATCTCGCGGCTCGCCTGAAACGCGGCATGAAGTCGAAGGTGCTCTTCGTGCGGGACGGCGCGGAATATTCCGTGAAGCCGAGGGTATCGGGTGCCAATCCGCTATCGGTCGTCGAAGCGGTTGCTCAAAAATACCCCCGCGCCACGATCCTGAACACGATGCCGTTCGAGGATGCCGTCGATCTCTGCATGAAACTGGTAGTGGCTCAATAAAGGTCACGGCAGGGCAGGCGTTCACGCTTGGCACACGAGCTGGCCACCACGGCCAGTTCAGAGCGCCGGCAGGACCAGGCGGCCCACAGCACACCTTTTGTGTACGTAACTACGTACGTATTTTTCGCTATACTAGCTCCGTGCCGTAAGAGCCAACTGGAAGGAAAACGACAATGTTAGTACTACTATGTCACAAAATATTTGAGGTAGCACAGCAATATGGACATCTGTTTAATCTCCCGCAGATGTGTGGT
>LFJI01000344.1 GCA_001235855.1 Candidatus Burkholderia brachyanthoides | reverse complement strand
CACCCTGACAATGTAACCTGCTCACGGGAGCTGCAACGCTCCCGTGAGGGGGCGTGATTGTCGTGCGTGCGGGGGGACGTGCTCGTGCTGCCCGCCGGTACCGGCCATTGCCTGCTGACGAGCGGACGGCGTTTTCAGGTGGTCGGCGCGTATCCGCCGGGACAGCAGTGGGGCATTCGGCGCGATGCTTTGAGCGATGGAGAACACCGCGCGATGGAAGCATTGCCGTTCCTGTCGAGCGACCCGGTCGGTGGTGAAGACGGGCCGCTCGTCAGGCTCTGGAAGTAATCCCTCACTGCTTCGCTCATTCGGTGCGACGCGCGCCGATACGCGGCACGCGCTTGACGACTCCGGTCGCGAGCGCCGTGCCGATCAGCACGATCGCGCACGCCACCGCCATGCCGGCGGATAAGCGCTTGGCGAGAAACATCGCGTCCCACAGAATCCCGAATATCGGAATCACGAAGGTTACCGTGATGGCCCGCGCGGGACCGGTCACCGTGATGGGATGGAAGAACAGCATGTACGAGACGCCCGTGCACGCGATGCCGAGTCCCAGCATCGCGCTCCACGCATGCGTCGACGGCGCGCTCGCCGGCCACCACAACAGCGCGAACGTCAGCAGGACGATGGTGGCGGCAGTCATCGTGCCGGTCACGACCGGCAGCGAATCGACGCCTGTCAGATGCCGCTTGGTGTGTAGCTCGCCGCGATGCCATAAAACGAGGTCGCGCCGAGGGCGGCGAGAGCAGCAAGTGCGGTCGCCAAGGGTGCAACGGGCGCGGCGCTCGCATCGTGCGCGAACATTTGATCCCACACCAGCGCCAGCACGCCTGCGAAGCCGATCGCAAGACCGGCGACGCGCAAACCCGTCAGCCGCTCGTTCAACCACAGGAAGGCGACCAGCGCGCCCCATAGCGGCGTCGTTGCGTTGATGACAGACGTGACGCCCGCCGACAGCGTCAGTTCGGCATAGGCGAACGGCCGAGTTGAGGATGCCGACCATGAAGAGCGGCCACGCGCGCCGGCGTATGGTGGCGAAGGTGTCGCGTGCGGAGCCGCGCGACACGAGCACGATCAATAAAAACGCCGCGCCGCTGCCCACGCGCAGCGCCATCAAGGGTGCCACGCCGAAGTCGCCGACACCGACGCGGATGAACAGGAACGAGCCGCCCCATAGCGCGGTGAGGATGAGCAGTTGAGCAAGATTGACAGGATTCATGGCGCGCTTCGCAGGTGGTTGAGTCGCAAAGCCATCGTATCGGTGGGCGCGATGCTTCGGCGCGGCGTGAAACGAATGATGCACGCGGCTTGCGTGTCGCCGTGGGCGTTTCTCTTTGATTGCGTGGCTTGCGACGCCGCCATCGTAGGCGTGAGAAAAATTGCGATGACGCGTCACACTGGCCTAGGCCGAAAGGCCAGGTTGCCGTCGGGCCCGTTCAGTGCGACGCTTCAGTGCGACGCTTACGTCATCGGCTTCATCAGACGATCGTTTTTGCAATGCAACGTACATGGTGCAAGCGACGACGTGAACCAGGAGAAGAGCCATGGACAGTGCAAACGGTAGCGACGCAGCGGCGACACCCATCGAAACACCCGTGCGCAGGGCGAATGGCGGCGGCATCCAGGCGGCGCTTGCGCTGGCTACGGCACAGACACAGCGTACGGGCACCGCTCCGCTCGGGCCGGGCGAGCCGCATCGGCCGGCGATGATCGCGCCTTATAACGTGCACGGGAGCGTGCTCGAGGGCGGGGACAGTCCCGCCGTGCTGGCGCAGCCCGCCGCCGTGACGTCCGAAGGGCAGGGCAGTGCGTTGCGTCCGTCGAGGGTGGTCAGGCACGCGCGTCGCTCGCTGGGCCGTGCGCAGCAGGCGGTGTCTTCGCGTTATCGGGTGGTCAAGGAAGGCAGCGACGATTACGTGCACGACAACCCGTGGAAGTCGATCAGTCGATCGCGCTGGCGGCGGTCGGCGGATTGCTAATCGGCTTGTTGGTGTCGCGCCGCGACGACTATTGGGATTAAGCGCGCCGATGGCGCGCCGGCAGAGCAGGGCGGCTGGACGTCGCCCTGCCGTTGTCATTTGAAGTCGCTGGTTTCGAGTTCAACGGACTGGCCGTGATTACGTTCCAGCGCGCGGCGAGCCGCGCCTTCTATCTGAACGCGTCCTCCCTCGAACGCGGAAAGCAGGTCGTGCGAAGACGTGCCGTTATTACCGAAGTGATCGTTTAGCGCATCGAGGGACACACTGCACCAGACTTCACGGCCGTCCACCGTGGCCTCGAATGCGACGCGCGCCGCCGCTACGACATGACGCCGGCCGCTGAATTGTATTGTCATCCTTATCACCTCCTGCTATTCGTTCGGAACACGCTGAGCGCCGTGGCGCTGCTAATCGATGCCAGCGGCGCATCGCACCGCCTTTAGATGATACGCCGGCTGGCACGTGCAAGTGGCTTTGCAATGGGCGTGCCCGAATGTGGGAGAAATAGAGCGGGAGACCGTTCGCGCTAACGAAGGGAAGGCAAGCGAGGGCAGCCTTAGCGGCAACACATGCAGCCGCCGCGATGCGTCATGCCGTAGCTGCCGCTACCGGCATCGTCCCCGCCGCTGGCGCTGGAAGTACCGCCCGACCGGCCGAACGAAGGTGCGCCGACCGTCACGCGCTGTGCGACCGTGCCGCAGGTCGGGCACGCCGCCGGTTCGTTTCGCTCGCCGCTCATGCGGCGCACCGTTTCGAAGGTGCCGCAATCCTCGCATTCGTAGTTGTAGACAGGCATGACGTTCCTAATCGCGCAACAGTGAAAGAATATCCAGTTTAACAAGGGCGAGCGTGGGCGGCGCGTTGCTTTCCACAAGGCTCAAAGTGGCATTGCCATTGCTTCTCCGTTGCTGCTCGACAGACATCGAACCATGCCGCGGGAGTCCCCATGAAACGCACAGTAGTTTTGGTCGCGGCGCTCGCCTCGACACTCTTCACCACTGCGCCGACCGTCGCGCTCGCGCAAACTCAGGCGGCGAGCCAGACCTTGGGCAACGACCTGCCGCCAACCGACAAGGCCTTCGTACAGGCGGCGTCGGCGGCAGGATCGACGGAGATCGACGCGGCCAAGCAAGCTGGCGACGAAGCAGTCGCAGGACAAGGACGTGAAGAACTTCGCGCATCACATGACGATCGATCACACCAAGCTCGCGCTCGAACTCAAGATGGCTGCGCCGTCGAGCGTGACCGTGCCGAAGGACAACTCCGACCCGTCCGTGCTCGATTCGCTGAAGGCGCTGCACGGCAAGGAGTTCGACGAGGCGTATATCGAAAAGCTCGGCGCAGGCATTCCAGAAGGAAGCGCAGGACGGCCAGAACGCCAAGCTGAAGGAAGCCGCGCAGAAGGCGCTGCCGACCGTCCAAAAGCATCTGTAGATGGCGCAGGAACTGGCCGCGAAGAAGAGCGTTCAGTAGTAACCACGTGATGGCGCGACGTGTCCGCATGGTTCACTTCGTTCCATAACGAGGCGAACCGGGCGCATTTTTATTTGCGCTGCATGCGCGCGCGGGCATCGGGAATCGACTGGAAAAGGCCGGCGTTGTCGTCGAATACCGAAACGTTACCCTGACTGATGTCGTAGACCCAGCCCTACACACCTGCAATTGCCCTGGCGCGAGCCGTTCCGCGACGGCCGGATGCGTACGCAGATGCGTGAGTTGCAGGCGGATGTTTTCTTCGACCATTGCCTGCACGATGTGCGCCTCGTCGAGCTTCTTTGCCGTTTGTCTGCGGATGTCTCGGGCGGCTGTACGCAATCCCGATACCCAGGCGGATCAG
>LFJI01000343.1 GCA_001235855.1 Candidatus Burkholderia brachyanthoides | reverse complement strand
TTACTATCCTAGGCCATGATCGACTTCGGACGAACCATTCGTCCGAAGTGTTACCTCTGTCCTGGAACAAGTGTTACCCATCTCTCCGGTCTATACAACTATCGCCCGACACTGCTCGCGAACATGACGCCCGCATCGCGCGCGGTGCGTGAAGAAATATTCGGCCCGGTGCTGACGGTGCAGACCTTCGACGACGAAGAAGAAGCGCTCACGCTAGCCGATCACCCGACCTAAGGACTTGCCGCCGGCGTGCATACGCGCGATATTGGCCGCGCCTTGCGCGCCATGCGTCGCATTCCGGCGGGCACGGTATGGATCAACCGCTTCGGACGCGTGTGGGATTTCATCATGCCGACGGGCGGCTTCAAAGGCTCGGGCATCGGCAAGGATCTCGGGCGTCAGGCTTTCCAAGGATCTCGGGCGTCAGGCTTTCGAAGCGAATTTCCGCTACAAGGCGGTGCTGGTCGATTTCTGATTCAAGGCGCTCGTAAGCGCCGGGCGTTACGCCATTCACGAGGAGACTTCATGTCGCTGTTCAAGCCCAAGTTCATCACCTTCGATTGCTAGGGCACGCTCATCTACTTCGAGATGGCGAACGCCACACGCTCGCTTTACGAAGACCGCGTGCATGCGGAGCAAATGCGCGCCTTCACCAATGCCTTCGCCGCGTATCGGCTCGATGAAGTGCTCGGCACATGGAAGCCTTACGAGCAGGTCGTGTACCACGCGATTCGCCGCACCTGCAAGCGCTTCGGCACGCCGTATCGCGAAGGCGATGGCCGTGCGATCTACGATCAGGTGCCAACATGGTGACCGCACCCGGATACCAGGGCAGGTCTCGCCAAAGTCGCGAAGGAGTTTCCGCTCGTGGTGTTGACCAATGCCTCGAACGTGCAGATTCCGCATAACATCGAACGCCTCGGCGTGCCGTTTCATGCTCGATCAACTTAGCTGCGGCCTAGATGACATCCTGCATGTGTCGTCCAGTTTCCGCTACGACCTGATGACCGCGCACGATCTCGGCATCAGGCACAAGGTCTTCGTCGCGCGCGGGCACGAGCCGGCGAATCCGTATTACGGCTACACGGAAATCAAGGATATCGGCGGACTGGCGGCCGTCGTTGGACTATGAAACTCGAACCCTATTGGCTCGCCACGGCGCACGCGTTCACTTTGGGCGCGACGCAATCGCTGCCCGCGCGCGGATGTGGTCGGCGGCGGCTTCACCGGGACGTTCTCTCCTTCTCCGCGCGCGCTGTGGCGCTTTTTCATGTCCTTGTCGGTGCTCGGGCGCATCGGGCTGTGCGTGTCGATTGTCTGGGTCTTCATCGCGATGTTCGGTTCGCTGATCGCCCCTACGGCATGGTGGACATGAGCGGCGGCAAGGTCTTCGCGTCCAGCAGTCTCGCTTATCCGCTCGGCACCGATTTTCTCGGGCGCGATTTGTTGAGCCGCATTCTCTACGGCGCGCGTTATTCGATCGGGCTTGCGCTCGCCGCGACTTTGATCGCGAGCGTGAGCGGCACCTTGCTCGCACTGGTATCGACGGTCATCGGCAAGTGGTTCGACGAGATCGTCTGCCGCATCGTCGATGCCTTGCTCGTCACGCCCAGCAAGATTCTCGCGTTGCTGATGATCGCCATTTTCGGCTCCGATCTCAACGTGCTCGTGCTCACTGCGGGCGTCATCTATATGCCGGGTGCGTTTCGTATCGCGCATTCGCAGGCGGTCGGCCTGAACGCGATGGAATACGTCACCGTCGCACGGCTCAATGACGAGAGCACGTTTCACATTGCCTGCCACGAAATCCTGCCCAACATAATTCATCCGATGATGGCCGACTTCGGCCTGCGCTTCGTCTGCAACGTGCTGATGCTGAGCGGCCTGAGCTTTCTCGGCCTCGGCGTGCAGCCGCCCTATGCGGATTGGGGGTCGCTCGTGCGCGAGAACCTGTCGGGATTGTCGTCGGGCGCGGCGGCGGTCATCATGCCGGCGCTCGCCATCGCGACGCTGACCATCGGCGTGAATCTGCTCATCGACAGTCTCGCTTCACGCGGACACTTGCGCGCGTCGAGGTGAAACATGAACCAGCCTCTGGTGGAAGTATCGAATCTCGATGTCGTCGCGCGCGGTGAAGACAGTACCGAAACCACCATCGTCAAGGACGTGAGCTTTTCGATCGCGCGCGGCGAAGTGCTCGCGCTGATCGGTGAATCCGGCTCGGGCAGGACGACCATCGCATTGACCTTGCTCGGTTATGCGCGGCGCGGTTGCCGCATCGCGGGCGGACGTGTCGGCGTGGGCGGAACCGATGTGCTCGCCGCATCGCCCGCGCGACTTGCGCGGACGCCGTGTCGCCTATGTCGCACAGAGCGCGTCGGCGTCGTTCAATCCGGCGCTGCGCAACATCGATCAGGTGATCGAAGGCGTGTGCGTGCGGCGGTTCATGAACCGCAAGATGGCGCGCGCCAAAGCGGTGAACATGTTTCGCGCGCTCGCGTTGCCCTCGCCGGAGAGTATTGGCGAGCGCTATCCGCATCAGGTATCGGGCGGTCAGTTGCAGCGCCTGATGGCGGCGATGGCGCTCATGTTCGATCCCGAAGTCGTCGTGTTCGACGAGCCGACCACCACGCTCGATGTGACCACGCAGATCGAAGTGTTGCAAGCCTTCAAGCGCGCCATCGAGGCGTTTCAGATCAGCGCGGTGTACGTGTCGCACGATCTCGCGGTGGTCGCGCAGATCGCCGATCGCGTGCTCGTGTTGCGCAACGGCGCGGTGCAAGAAGAGGGCGCGCTCGCGCAGATCATCGATGCCCCGGCGCATCCTTATACGTGCAGCCTGATCGCGGCGGCGGAGCCGGTCTCGCGTCTCACTGATCGCGATGCCGAACAGGCATGCAGACAGCCGCCGCTACTGGAAATCGCCGATCTCACGGCGGGTTATGGCGAACGTGATCGCACGGGCATGCCTGCGGTGCGCGTGCTCGACGGCGTGAATCTCGTCCTGTGGCGTGGCACCACACTCGGCGTGATCGGCGAATCGGGCTCGGGCAAATCGACACTCGCGCATGTGATCGCCGGCCTGCTCGCGCCCGCGAAGGGCAGCATCCGCTTCATGGGCAAGCCGCTCGCGGGCAATCATGCGGAGCGTGACCGCGAGTTGTACCGGCGCATTCAACTCGTGTTCCAGAACGCGGACAAGGTGCTGAATCCGTCGCGCAACGTGGGCGACATTCTGGCGCGGCCGCTGAAGCTGTTCGACCGATGCGCGTCGAATGAGATTCCCGCGCGCGTGGCGCGGCTGCTCGATATCGTCAAGCTGCCGGCATCGATTGCGAAGCGGCGGCCGGGCGAGTTGTCGGGCGGACAGAAGCAGCGTATCAATCTGGCGTGCGTGCTCGCGGCGGAACCGGAGTTGATCGTCTGCGACGAAGTGATCTCCGTGCTCGATACCGTGGTCAGCGCGGCGATACTCGATCTGCTCGTCGAATTGCGTCACGAACTCGATATGTCGTATCTGTTCATCAGCCACGATCTCTCGACCGTGCGCACGACCTGCGACGATATCACCGTGCTGTTCAAAGGCCAGAAAATCGATACCTGCGATCGCGGCGCGCTGCTCAATCAGCCGCGTCATCCTTATACGGAAATGCTGACCGACTCGGTGCCGGAGATGCGGGCGAACTGGCAGGCCGATGCATTGCGACGTGAGGTCGCATAGATGATTGTTTCACCTGCTAGCACAGGTGTAGAGAAACCGGCTGTTCCATCAGCCGTAACTGTATAGACCGGAGAGATGGGTAACACCTGTTCCAGGACAGGGGTAACACTCC
>LFJI01000342.1 GCA_001235855.1 Candidatus Burkholderia brachyanthoides | reverse complement strand
GGTCTGGAGCGCCAACGACAATGTACTCGTCGAAAGACACCACGCTCGGTGACGACGCCGCACAACGCGTTGATGAAGATCGGAATGTTGCCGAGCGGATCCGTGATCAGCAGCAGAAGGATCGTCGCCGACAAAAAATTATACTGCATTTACTTCCCGAGCGCGGCCCGGACCTTTCCGATCACGACATTCGCGGCATCGTCCACCGGCAGCAGCGTGGCTTCGGTGTCGCGGCGACCCTGATACTCTAGCCTGCCTTCCTTCAACTCGCGATCGCCGATCACGATGCGATGCGGCACGCCGATCAGTTCCCAGTCTGCGAACATCACGCCGGGACGCTCGCCGCGATCGTCGAGGATCACGTCGACGCCCGCTTCCTGCAGTGCCGCGTACAGCTTGTCGGCCTGCTCGCGCACGGCGTCGCTGCGGTCGTAGCCCATCGGGCAGATCACGACTTCGAACGGTGCAATGGCTTCCGGCCAGATGATGCCGCGATCGTCGAAGTTCTGTTCGATCGCCGCGCCCAGCACGCGCGTCACGCCGATACCGTAACAGCCCATCTGCATCGGCGCGGGCTTGCCGTTCTCATCGAGATAGGTCGCGCCCATCGAATCGGAGTACTTCGTGCCCAACTGGAACACGTGGCCTACTTCGATGCCGTGGCAGATTTCGAGCGTGCCCTTGCCGTCCGGCGACGGATCGCCCGCGACGACATTGCGGATATCCGCCACTTCCGGCTCGGGCAGGTCGCGGCCCCAGTTTACGCCGGTCGTGTGGAAATCGACTTCGTTCGAACCGACCACGAAATCGCTCATGTTCGCGACCGTGCGGTCCGCGATCACACGCACCGGCTTCTTCGTGCCGATCGGACCGAGATAGCCCGGCGGCATGCCGAACCATTCGACGATCTCGGCTTCCGTCGCGAACCGGTAGCCCGCAAGGCCCGGCAGCTTGCCGGTCTTGATGTCGTTGAGCGAGTGATCGCCGCGCAGCATCAGCAGCCAGATGGTCGGTTCCGCGCCTTCGTTGTCGGTCGCGAGAATGATCGACTTGATGGTGCTTTCCAGCGGAATGCTCAGATATTCGGCCACCGCCTCGCACTTCGCCTTGCCGGGCGTCGGCGTCTTTTTGAGTTCCTGCGCGGGCGCGGCGCGCTGCGCAATGAGCGGCAGACCTTCGGCCGCTTCGACGTTGGCCGCGAAGTCCGAAGTCGGGCAATACGCGATGTCGTCCTCGCCCGTATCGGCGATCACGTGGAACTCGTGCGAACCGCTGCCGCCGATCGAACCGTTGTCCGCCGCCACGGCACGGAATTCCAGGCCGATGCGC
The DNA here is from genome assembly GCA_001235855.1 of Candidatus Burkholderia brachyanthoides. Taxonomy (GTDB): domain Bacteria; phylum Pseudomonadota; class Gammaproteobacteria; order Burkholderiales; family Burkholderiaceae; genus Caballeronia; species Caballeronia brachyanthoides. The sequence goes on along the minus strand of LFJI01000342.1, from coordinate 2,517 downwards.
GTGAAGATGCGCACGTACGCTTCGTACATCTTGTGGTACGACTCGGCGAGACCGTCCTTGTCCTTATCGAACGAATACGCGTCCTTCATGATGAACTCGCGGCCGCGCATCACGCCGAAACGCGGACGGATCTCGTCGCGGAACTTGATTTGAATCTGGTAGAAGTTCACCGGCAACTGGCGATAGCTCTTGATTTCGCACCGCGCGATATCCGTCACGACTTCCTCGTGCGTCGGGCCCATCACGAAGTCGCGCTCGTGGCGATCCTTGAAACGCAGCAGTTCCGGGCCGTACTGCTCCCAGCGGCCGCTTTCCTGCCAGAGTTCGGCAGGCTGCACGGCGGGCATCATCAATTCAAGCGCGCCCGCGCGGTTCATCTCTTCACGCACGATGGCTTCGACCTTGCACACTGAGCGCAGACCGATTGGCAGGTAATCGTAGATACCGCCCGCGACGCGGTGGATCACGCCGGCGCGCATCATCAACTTGTGGCTGACGATCTCGGCGTCGGCGGGAGCTTCTTTGAGAGTGCCGATGAAGAAACGGGATGCTTTCATTCAAATTTTCCAAAAGGCGGCGCGCGGCTTCGTGCTGAAAAAGTGCGGAAGCAGGCGAAACGAAGGTGAACAAACGAAACGGTTCAGCGAATGGAAGATTTTGCCGTCTTCCAATTCGGCTGGCAAAGCTTGTCTGACAGGCTCGTGAAATCGAGCCCCGAATTGGGGTTGGTGCCAGTGCGCCGGGAGCAATAACTGTTTATAATTAAAATAATTTTAAAGGATTTGAAGGTGGCTGTATGCTGGATCGTGAAGGCTTTCGCCCGAACGTCGGCATCATCCTCTTGAACGCGCGTAACGAAGTGTTTTGGGGCAAGCGGCTGCGTGAACATTCCTGGCAGTTTCCGCAAGGGGGCATCAAATACGGTGAGACCCCAGTGCAAGCGATGTATCGGGAGTTACACGAAGAAACCGGCTTGTTGCCTAAGCATGTGAAAGTTGTCGGTCGCACGCGCGACTGGCTGCGTTATGAGGTGCCGGACAAGTTCATCAAGCGCGAGGTGCGCGGCCATTATCGCGGTCAGAAACAGATCTGGTTTCTGCTGCGCATGGTGGGACGCGATTGCGACATCTGCCTGCGTGCGACGGACCATCCGGAGTTCGATGCCTGGCGCTGGGACGAATACTGGGTGCCGCTGGACGCGGTCATCGAGTTCAAGCGCAACGTTTATCAAATGGCTCTCACCGAGTTATCCTGCTTCTTGCGGCGTACCAACTCCCGCGGAAATCGCGGCGAGCGCGCCGCACATCATGGGCCGCGCTATCCACGCGTCGTCCAGTCGATGACGATCGAGACCGCGTCTGTCACTGCCGGCGGTAATGCTGTTGAGGCAGAATGCTCGGTCAGCGAGGAAGTGCGCATCATCGTGCAGCAGTCGCCGTGCGAATGATCGTCGCGCTTTCTGCTCCAAAACTCTCTGTCAGACGTTGAGCGGCGGCACGACGGCATTCTCGCCGTGCTGTTCTGCTTGTTCCGCGCGGCGATCCACTTGGTTCGCTCGCACGTTTTCGGAATCGCCCAATTGAAATTCGAAGCGCAATTCAAAGCCTCATTCGCGATAATCGCGACATTCGCAGCCATGTTCGCCGCGCTCGCCGGCTGTTCCAGTTCGAATCAGCCGAGCAACAAGGACGACAGCGCGTTCGCCTATCTACTCGATCAAAAATCGAACTGGGTCGAGAACAAGCTAGACACGCTGCCAGCGCTGCCGCAGGCGGCCGACCTGCTCCAGTTCACCGTGTCGCAGAATACGCCGCTGACGTTCTCGGTCGATCAGAAATCGATCGACGTCGGCAGTAACGGCGTGGTGCGTTACACGGTCGTCGCATCGAGTCCGAGCGGCGCGCGCAACGTGAACTACGAAGGCATCCGCTGCGATACGTACGAGTGGCGCCGTTACGCGAGCATCAACGAGGACGGCAACGGTTGGGATCGCGGCACGGCGTTCGGCTTCCGGCGCATCGAAAACGGTGAGCTGAACGCGTATCAGGCGGCGCTCTATCAGGACTACTTCTGCGCGAACAAGCTGCCGGTCGGCACGGCGAAGGTGATCATCAACAATATCCGCTACAAGCGCACGCAGACGTCGATCAACACGCGCTGATCGCATTTTCGCTTCCGGCTGGATATGCAAAAGCCCGCTGGCCTTTCGGCTCATGAACTGCACCCCAAGAGTTGGACATAGATCCAACCCTTGGGGTGCAGTTCATGACGAAGCACGACGAGCGATTGAAGCTCAAGGTAGTGAAGCATTATCTGGCGGGGGTATAGGCTTTCGAGCCTTGGCCAAGGTGCATGGGGTGGGCCGAACGCTTGCGCGGCAGTGGGTCGCCGAATACCGGTTGCACGGTGGCGAAGCACTTAAACGCAAGGGGCATCGCGAGTACGGCGCCCGGTTCAAGCTAGAAGTGCTGGAGCGCATGCAGCGCGAGAACTTGTCGGGCACGCAAATTCGGGCGA
>LFJI01000341.1 GCA_001235855.1 Candidatus Burkholderia brachyanthoides | reverse complement strand
CGCTCGACAGGAAGAAGTTGCGCGCCACCTGCATGGTGATCGTGCTCGCGCCCTGTGACGCGCCGCCGTGCATCAGGTCGGCCACGCCCGCGCGCAGGATGCCGACGAAGTCCACGCCGCCGTGGTCGTAGAAGCGGTAATCCTCGATGGCGAGCACCGCTTTCTTCATCTGATCGGGGATGTCCTGAAAACGCACGAGACTGCGGCGCTCTTCGCCGAATTCACCGATCAGCACGTGATCGGCCGTGTAGACGCGCAGCGGCACTTTCGGACGATAGTCGATCAGCGCGTTGAGCGACGGCAGGTTCGGCTCCATTACGACGAGCGCGTAACCGACGATCAGGGCGCCCACCACCACGCCCGCGCCGACGAGGCCCATGAACCAGAGCGCGAGGCGCGCGCTGAGCGAGCGCTTGGGGGGCTTGCGGCCATTGCCACCGCCGCGCCCGCCGTTGCCGTGATTACCGCCGTTGCCGCCGTCACGGCCACCACTGTCGCGGTCGCCGGAGGCGTTGCGTGATTCGTTGCGAAAGTCGTTCCAGCGGGGTTCGCGATCGTGTCGCGTGGAATTTGTTGAGTCGGGTCGTTTGATGATAGGCATGACTTGGATCGTACGGCTCGCGTGCTGCGCGCACTCTTGCCGCGCTTGACGCTAGCGGCGTGCAGACGCCGCTAGCAGAGACGCAGAGACGGAACGAGCGATGAGCGGACCGGCTTCGACCGAGGGTAACAATATATTTTAAAGAATTCGAGCGCGCGACTACGAAAAACGAGCGTGGTTTTTTTGTAAGTGAATGAAACATGAAACGCGAGCCCCTCGGGCCACGTGCAGCGCGGCGCGCCAGCGCTGTGTGAAGTTACCCACAGAAAGTGTTGAGAACCCTGTGGACAACCCTATGAGAAAATAGCCAAAGCATTGATTGGATTGCGCGCTTTTCTTGAACGCGCTTATGCAATGACATGCGGTCTTGCTCACACGCATGCCGCGCCGAAAACGATATGATGAATACATCGATTGCAGGTTCTCATCCATTTGCGGAGCACACGCCGCTAATGAGCGAGGCCTCGCGAACCCTGTGGTAACGACTGTCGCGCCGTTTCATGAATCCGTATTGCCCTTGCAGCATCCCGGCGTTACCGATGTTTGCAATAACCTTACTGTTTGCGAGCCGCTCATGACGACCAAACCCAGCGAACGCATCGTAGTTTTCGTGACCCCAGCGCAGAAGCTCGCCATCAGCAAGACGGCGGACAATCTCGGCATCAGCGTGAGCGAGCTGATGCGGCGCGCGGTGCTCAACTTCAACGCGACGAGCGAGCAGATCAAGGCCGCCGCGCGCGAGGCACGCGAAGCCGCGGCCAATGCGGCGAAAAACGCGGGCAAGAGCCCCGCCACACGCGTGCCCGACGTCACACCCTCGGCTAAAACCCCGGATACGACAGATCAAAGCGATCACGACGATGCCGCCGACTCCGGCGAAGACGCGTGGCTCACTGGCGGCCGCCGCTCCTGAAGTCGCCTCTCGTCCGTCACGGATGCATGGCCCTCTTCTTCCTTCCGACGCATGGCGCGCCGTTACACTCCTTAACCTTCGTTAAGCGTTGGTTAAGCCCCGGTTAAGTCGCGGCATGTTCTAATATATAGGGTACACTCGGCGTCGCTCGTGTGTCATCTCATACTTGCAATCTAGCGACACGCGCCTCACATTCATCGCGAGCGGACGCTTGCCGCGGTTCTTCACCAAGGAGAAGTACATGTCGCTTTTCGATTCCATCTCGCGCACGATCAAGGGCCTGCTCAACGACGCAGCCGACACCATGCAGGACCCCTCGCGCGACGCGCGTCAGATCGTGCGCGAGCTCGACGACAGCATCGCGAAAGCGGAGAACTCGCTGATCGAAATCGAGGCTCAGGTCGCCACGCAGCAAAGCAAGCGCGACGCCGCCGCCGACAAGGCGAAGAAGTACGAAGACGGCGCCAAGCGCGCGCTCACGGCCGGCGACGAAAGCCTCGCGCGCGAAGCACTCGTGGCGCAAGCGAATGCGAAAACCGAGCGCGACGTGCTGGCCGCCGAACTCACCACGCTGGAGCCGTCGGTCGAACATCTGAAGACGCAGATCAACGACATGCGTCAGCGCCGCAACGACCTGAACGCGCGCTCGAACATCCTTCAGGCGAAGCAACAGATCGCGCAGGCCAAGGACACGGCGGCGACGGCGCTCGGCGGCATCGGCGGAAAGAATCTGTCTGAAGACTTTCAGAAGCTCGAAGACAAGATCCAGCTCGCCAACGCACGCTCCGACGCGCGCCTGAACTCCGCCGATCAGAAGTCCGGCAAGGCGCTCGACGACAAGCTGGCTGCACTCAATCGCGGGCCGTCGGTGGATGACCGCCTCGAAGCGCTGAAGAAGCAATTGAATATGCCGGCGCAGTAAGCAGTTACAAGCGGCTGACAAGCGGTTGGATCGATCCGTGCGTGCGTGGGGAACGCGCAGGCGCGCCACGCGTCGCACGGATATATGCATTACCCTTGTTTCACCCTGAGCATCACAGGCTTTACTCGACAGGAGACGGACGTCACAGTGTCCGGCCCGCATCATGAAAAAGACTCTGACGGCACTCGCTCTCACGCTGTCGCTCGCCTCTCCGCTCGCGTTCGCGCTGCCGACCGTGCAACAGGTCGAACAGTCGATGACGCAGAGCAACTGGCAGCAAGCCGATTCACAGTTGACCGAAGTACTCAACGCGCATCCGAAGAACGCGCATGCGCATTATCTCTACGCACAGGTGCTCGATCGCGAAGGCCGCTACGGCGACGCACCCTCGCAGCTGCAACAGGCAAAATCGATCGATCCCTCGCTGAGTTTCACGGACCCGTCGCGCTTCGCGGAAACGCAGGCGCGCATTCAATCGCACGTCAGCCGCCAGAGCGGCGGCTTCAACTCGGGCAACGACGATGGCGCGAGTACGCGCTCGTCGAGCACGTCGAATCAGTTCGGTCAGCAAGCCTCCGCGCCGCAGAAACATGGTCCGTCGATGGGCATGTGGATCGGCCTGATCGTGCTGATCGGCGCCGTCGCGATGGTATTGCGCTGGGGCATGCGCCGCGCCCGTGCGCGTGACGACGGCCAAGCGCAGGACGGTCGCCGTGCGCAGATCAAGCACGCCACCGAATTGCTCAACGACGTCCGCGTGCTCAAGCTCGACGTGCGGCTCTCGACTGCGCCTGGACACGAAGCGCTGCTGAAGGATGTCGAAGGCGCGGAAACGCGTCTGTGCGAGATGGTGGAATCGCTGTCCAACTCCACGAATCCCGTGCCGTCCTACGCGGTCGAGGACATGGAGAAACAGGTCGCCAGCCTGAAAGCGCGCGCCGAAGGGCGTCCCTATCCGAACGCGGCGCAGCCGAACGCCTCGGGCGAGTCGCCGTTCGCGCAGGAAGCCGAACGTTTCGGACGCAATCCTCAGCAGCCTTATCCGCAGCAGCCTGGTCAGCAAGGACCGGTCATCATCCAGCAGGGTGGCGGCGGGTTCGGCGGAGGCATGGGTGGGTTCCTGACCGGCGTGTTGCTGGGTGAGGCTATGTCGCACGGGCGTAATCGCGTCATCGAACGCGAGGTGCCGGTGGAACGCCGCGATGACAACAACGGCGGGCTGGAGGACTTCGGCAACAACAACGGCGGCGGCCTCGACTTTGGCAACGGCTCGAACGACTGGAACGACGGCGGCGGAGGTGGCGGACTCGACCTCGGCAGCAACGACGACGATAGCTGGAGCGACTCGTAACCGTTCGTCAAAACCACATCGCATGAAAAAATGCCGTTGGAGTGAACTGACCCCGCAAAGTTGGACAGTTATTCGGCTAGTGCCGTGAGGGCT
>LFJI01000340.1 GCA_001235855.1 Candidatus Burkholderia brachyanthoides | reverse complement strand
CGCTCAGACCGGGCGAGGGATCTGGTGAGCAGAATCCTTGGCGATGCAAACGCGGCACGAGCACGCAGCGGCAACGCTGGCTGCGCCGCGGCATGTTGACCGGCGACGTGCGTCAGTACGATACCTTCTCGTCTCAATCGCTTTGAATGTGGAAGTCTCGGAGCCGTGAACTTCGGCGCCGGGACCCACTTACAATCGCTGACAGCTCGGCTCACCTGAATTCATTAAAATTCGATGTTTCCGGTCGCGTGCGCTCGTGCCGCCGGCGTATCGACGTAACGATGCATCAAAGCATCGACGCACTCACCGAAGCATTCACGCACCTTTCATGAAGCGAATCTTGATCGTCAAAGTCACCTCACTCGGGGACATCGTCGAGACGCTGCCGGTCGTCTCGGACCTGCGGCGCGCCTTTCCGTCCGCGAAAATCGATTGGGCCGCCGATGCTGCCTTTGTCGACATCATCCGCTGGAATCCGGGTGTAGATCGCGTGCTGAGCGCGCCGCTGCGCAAGTTCAAGCGGGCGCGCAACTGCAATGACCTGAAGGAGATCGGTGCGTCCATCGGCGAACTGCGTGCCGAGAAGTACGACGCGATCGTCGATATCCACGGCGTGTACAAGAGCGCGATCATCGCGTTCATCGCGCGGGGCAAGCAGCGCTACGGGTATCTGAATCAGGATCTCGGTGAGCGCGGCGCGGCCTTCGCCTATAACCGTCGCTTTGGCCCGCGTCCACATACCGACGCGTGGCACGGCATGCGCGTGAGCGTCGCCGATGCGCTGGGCTATTGCTTCGACGAAACGCCCGACTACAACGTGCGCCTGCCCACGCCCACACGCGACCTCGGCATTCCGCGCGGCAAACCCATCGCGATGCTGTTCCACGCCACCTCCGCCGACATCAAAAAATGGCCGAAGGAGAACTGGGCGGAAGTCGGGCGCTGGCTGATCGAACGCGGCTACACGATCGCGCTGCCGTGGGGCATCGAGCGCGAGCAGGGCGAAGCGCAGGCCATCGCGGCGCTGTTGCCCGATGCGCGCGTGCTGCCGAAGCTCACGGTCGAGGAGTGCGCGCACTGGATCGAGGCATCCGAACTCGTGATCGGCGCCGACACCGGTCTCGTCCATCTCGCTCACGCCTTGCAGAAGCGCACCGTCATGTTGTTCGCCGCGACGTCGCGAGAACACTTCGGCGTGAGCACGCCGGGGCGGTCGGTATCCGTCGGCGATCAGGGCGCGCCGCCGAATGTGCAGCAGGTGCTCGCGGCGACGCAGAACGTTCTGGGCATGCCGGCCGGCGCGGCGGATGATCAAGCGGAGTACCGCGTGCCGGTGCGCTGACTAAATCCTGACTGAATCCTTTCTTGGCGCCTTTATGCGTATAAAGTTTTTTTGATTGATAGAAAGTTCCACTTCAACACCGGACGGCACCGACGTTCAAGGTCGATACGGTCGCGATCGTGTGGCACGTCGGTGTGACCGACGCGGCAACCGGCAATGCGGCGGCTTATGGATTGCAGTTCGAAGCGCTGGAGCCGTTCATGGCGGAGCACGCCACGCACGCATCACGTGGATACGGCGTGGCCGCTGCGCGTCAGGCGGAGGGAAAGCCGTCCGGGAAGAGGCGTTCGATGGCCGCTTCGAAGTGCTGGATCGGCGCGGCGATGTCCAGCAGCGCATCGGTATCGCCAATATCCATGCCTTCCTCGAAATACACCTGAAATACACCTGAAATACACCTTGAAAATTGCCCGATGCACGACGTCGAAGCGGCCCGTTTCGCGCGCGAACAGCGCGGTCTCGAAGGCCTTGCGACTGCGCGGCGCGACCGGCGGCAGACGCATGCTCACGCCGCGTTCGGCGGCGAGCGATTGCACGGAGTTTTCCCAGCTATCGGTGATTACACCGCTGCTCGGATCGAGCAGCGGTGCCGGTTCCAGGCGCAGATCGAAGGCGTGCCAGCGAATCTCCCCCGCGTCGCCGTACGCATTGCGCAACTGGTCGATCACGGGCGTTTCGAGGTAGAAGAAAGGGGCAGACGAAGTCCGACCAGACGTCGACGTGCAGTAGAGAGGGCTTGGCATGTCAGGCTTTCCGGGACGTCGTCCGAAATTCATCCAAAACGCGTCCAAAATTGGTTCGAAACAACACCCGAAATTTTAGCCGCTTTTGCGTTTTGATTCTGTCGGCTCACGTTCCCGCATTTCCGGGCACGCCGGCGTTTTCTGGCGGCTTTCGCCTCACGCGGGTCGATCTCGCGCTCGATTTGCCGGGCGATGTCGCGCTCGGCGATCTTCATGTCGTGGTGACCTGAAGGTTCATCCGCGTTTGTGCGTCGCCGCCGAAATAGCGGGCCAGGCGCAGCGCGGTGTCGGGCGTGATGCCACGGCGCTCGCGCACGATGTCATTGATGCGGCCGGGTGTGACATGCAGCGCGATAGCCAGCGCATTTGCGCTCATGTCGAGGGGAACGAGATATTCCTCGCGCAGGATTTCGCCCGGGTACACAGGGCGCATTCCGTTCTTGACCATATGCCTTCCTTGACAATGGCGGGTAAAGCTTGAACTCAGTGATAGTCGACGATTTCGACGTTTGCCGGTCCTTCGGTGGTCCAGTTAAAGCAGATACGCCACGGGTCGTTGATGCGAATGCTGAACTGGCCTCGCCGGTTGCCGCGCAACGTCTCGAGCCGGTTGGTGGGCGGTACGCGCAGCGCTTCGAGCGTAGCCGCTGCATCCAACAGCGACAGCTTGCGTTCGATGCTCGTCCGGATGTTAGCGAAACGGGGAACGCGGCGCCCTTCGAAGAAGGCCTGGATGTCGGGACACTGAAACAATTGACCCATACTGAATTCATCCTACGCCGTTTACCGGCAAACGCGAGTTCTACGTATGGCGTTCGGATCCGACCTGACGCCAATGCAAGAGGAGTGCGATCAGAATCCCCATCCATCTCGATGCGGCTGCCATCGAAGAAGCGCGACAGCCGGAACGCGCGCGGATCGACCAGTGGTTTATCGTTCGCGACGAGATCCGCGCCATCAGCTTGCACGCGCCCGGTCCGATGCCGAAGCCGTGTCCCGAGAACCGCGTCGCGATGAACAGTCCCGACACGTGCTCGACGCCCGAGATGACGGGTACCGCATCGGGCGCCACGTCGATATATCCGGCCATTCTTGTTCGACCTTCAGGTTCGCGAGTTCCGGAAAGATCGCGCGAAACTCGTCGATGGCCGTCTTGTTGAACGAAGCGACCAGCGCCGGGTCCAGCGTGCGTTGCGTCTCGAAGATAGTCGGCCGGTCGAGCGGCCAGCGGCACGGCCGGCGCCACTCCTCGAAAAAATGCGCGTTGAAGCCGAACTTGAGCGAGGCGAGCTGGCTTTTGGGAGCGGGCAAATACTTGAAGAAAAGGCGGAAGCTGTCGGGCGTGATATCGCTATAACTGCGAAGCGCGTTGGCGATGGTATAGCCGCCGTCGAGCTGATTACGATACCCCATCGCGTGATTGCACGCGCTGACGTTCGGACCGCCTTCGAGCGGCGCGGTGCGCAGCACGAGCGAGCGCACCATCAACTGCGGCGCGCCGATGCCGAGATTGCCCGCGAACAGCCGCGTCCACGCGCCGCCCGCGACCACCATGCTCGAACAGCGGATGCGCCCGTATTCGGTGACGACATAGCTCACCGCGCCGCCACTCGTCTCCACGCCGCGCACGGCGCAGGACGTCAGCACGTGCACGCCGCGCGTGCGCAAGGCGGCGGCCATCGCGGGCACCGCGCGCTGCGGTTCGGCGCGGCCATCGCCCGGCGTGTAAATGCTGCCCGCGAAAGCGCCGCGCCGGTCATCATCAACGAAGCGACCTGATCGGACGAGACGATGCGCGAGTCGAGCGC
>LFJI01000339.1 GCA_001235855.1 Candidatus Burkholderia brachyanthoides | reverse complement strand
TCAGAACACGCGAAAACTGTTGCAAACGAGACGCGTTCATATAGTCGTCGTGTCGGATTGATGTGCATATGCACCAAGTCAATGCGCGCCGGCGGCATGACTGAATGACGCTGGTGACAAATGATCCCGCTATTCTTGCTGCGCTTCGACGGAAAGCGCTTGCGCCCGCACGTAGGGCCGCTCGTCGCAAAAGCGCACCGCGTGTTCGACGAACGCGCGCACCTTGGCCGGCAGCAGCACGCGCGTGCTGTAAGCCAGGCGGATATCGGTCGATGCGCCGACGAGTTCGTACGCGTCGAGCAGCGTGACGAGACGCCCCACTACCACTTCGTGGTCGATCAGCGCGCTCGGCAGCACGCCGATGCCGAAGCCCTCCAGCACCATCTCGCGATTGAACACCGCGCTGTTCGACGAGATGCCGTAGCCGAGCGGCACGGCCACTTCTTCCCCGCCGATGCGAAACGTCAGCGACGACTTGCGGATCGAGGCGGACATCGGCACGAACGTATGATTGGCGAGTTCGGACGGATGACGCGGCGCGGGATGCGCGGCCAGCACCTGCGGAATGATTTCGATCTGACGCGTGACCACCGTGTCCGTGGACAACATGAAGGGCAGCATGATGGGCGAGGTCGTAGCCTTTGCCGACGAATCGACCAGCCGCTCCGTCAGTCTCACGTTGTCACGTCGAGCCGCACGTGCGGATGCGCGGGCCTGAAGCCCGCGACCATCGGTGCGTAGCGGTTCATCATCACCGTGGTATGGGCGACGCGAGGTGCAGCAGGCCGGTCGCCTCGCCCGCGCGCTTGGAGGCGCATTCTTCCATCGCCTGCAGCTCGTCGAGCAGGCGCGTGCAGTCGCTGAAAAAGCGCTCGGCGGTTTCCGTGAGCGAGATCTGTCGCGTCGTGCGATGAAACAGCCGGCCGAGCCGCTCCTCGAGTCCGGAGATCGCGCGCGACACCACCGGCGGCGAGAGCCCGAGGATATCAGCGGCACGCGCGAAGCTCTTAGCTTCGACCACCGTGCAGAAGAGGCGAAGGCTCGTCAGATAGTCCATAAGCGATGTGAATGAGAGATGGCGGCGTGTCGCCACACTTTACAGCGATTGAGACGATCGCGCGCTTTTCCGAGCCGAGCCGTCCGCGCATTCACGCCGCCGCGTCGCGAACCTAAAGTTCAGTCATGCCGTGCAGCAACCCAGACGGTCCATCTACTGAACCGGAGTCAATCATGTCGCGTCTGTCTCAACTTAGCATCAACGAAGCCACCGGCACCACCGCCGACCTGTTCGCCGCGATCAAACGCGCCGCGGGCAAGGTGCCCAATGCGTACGCCGCCATCGGCACGCACAGCCCGGCCGTACTCGGCGCGGCCATAGCAGGCGATGCGCTGCTCGCCAAAAGCAGTCTGGAAAAAGCCGATCTCGAAGCGATCAAGCTCGCCGTCAGCGAACTCGCGGGTTGCGATTACTTTGCCGCCGCGCATACGGCCGTCGGCAAGATGGTCGGCCTGACGCAAGCGCAGACGCAGCAGATTCGCGCGGGCGAAGCGACCGGCAACGCAAAGCGCGACGCGCTCGTGCATTTCGTGCGCACGCTCGCGGGCACGCGCGGCACGCTCGATGAAAAGGAACTGGATGTGGTGCGCGCGGCAGGCTATACCGACACGCAAATCATCGAAGCGCTGTTCGCGATGAGCGTGATCAACTTCACGAATCTGTTCAACCGCGTGAACGACACGACGATCGATTTCCCCGCGCTGGTTTGATCCTTCGTCACGAATCGCTCTTGCCGAAGCCCTTGCCGAGCCAGTCGATCACCGAACTGACGATATTGACCGGCACCGGAAAGACGATCGTCGAGCTCTTGTCGCCGGCGATCGTCGTCAGCGTTTGCAGGTAACGCAGTTGCATGGCTTGCGGCGCCTGCGACGCCTGCAACTCGCCTTCCGCGTGAATGATCTTCGCGCGGCGCTCACGCTCCGCTTCCGCCTGCCGGGCGATAGCGCGGATCATCGTCTCGTTGATGTCGACGTCCTTTATCTCGACATTCGATACCTTGTGCCCCACGCATCGGTCTGCGCATCGAGCACCTGCTGCACGTCGTTGTTGAGCTGCTCGCGTCCTGCCAGCAACTCGTCGAGTTCGTGCTTGCCGAGGATCGCGCGCAAGGTGGTTTGCGCGAGCTGACTGGTCGCATCCAGAAAGCGCGCGACCTGGATCACCGCCTTCTCCGGATCGACGACGCGGAAATACACCACCGCATTCACCTTTACCGACACGTTGTCTCGCGTGATGACGTCCTGCGGCGGCACGTCGAATACGACGGTGCGCAGGTCCATGCGCACGACCTGCTGGATGGCCGGAATGATGCACGAGGTCCGGCCCCCTGACCTTCCAGAAGCGGCCGAGCATGAACACGACGCCGCACTCGTACTCGCGAAAAATCCGCACCGCCGACAGCAGCACGACGATGACGAGGACCAGGATGATGTCGGAAAAGCCGAAAGTGAAACCCATGTGCTTATGCCTCAGTCGATGTGTTAGTTGATAAGGGGTTCGACGGTCAGCGTGAGACCGTACCTTGCGACGACGCGCACGCGTGCCCCTTGCGCGTGAGCGCCGCCGATGCCTCGGCCGCCGACGAGCATCATGCCGATGCTGCCGAGCATGGCCTCGCCACTGGTTACGATCGGCCGCCTACGCGCCTTCAGCGCGAAGCTCGACACGGTGAACACGAATAGCGCCGTAAACACCGCCAGATCCGTGACGACGCCGACGGGAATGCCAAAGCCGGGCGCATCGGTGTCGATCAGGATGAGCGCGCCGATCGCGAACGCCACCATGCCGCCGATGCCGAGCGTGCCGAACGTCGGCAAAAACAGTTCCGCGACCAGAAAACCTAGCCCGGGCACGATCAGCCTGAGTCTGACGAAATTCACCGGCAACAGTTGCAACGCAAACAGACCGATCAGCAGCGAGATCGCGCTCGCCATGCCCGGCAAGCACGAAGCCCGGATTGGCGAACTCGAAGAACAGGTCGTAGACGCCGACCATCACCAGGATCAGCGCGATGCCCGGATCGGTGATGGTCGCGAGAAAATGACTGCGCCAGTCGGGATGCAGCGTGACGACGGGCGCATCTTTCGTGGCGAGCACGCGGTCGCGGTATGGCAGGGTGAGATGCCGGCCATCGAGCTTCGTCAGCAGATCGGACTCGTCGGCGGCTGTCAGGTCGATGACCTTCTGCGCCAGCGCTTCGTTCGCGGATAACGCGACTGCTTCGTGCACAGCGCGCTCGGCCCATTGCTCGTTACGGCCGCGTAGTTGCGCGAGATCGCGAATGTAGGCGGCGGCGTCCTGAATCTGTTTGCGCGTTTCGGTCGATTGCGGCGCGCTCGCCGAGCGCGCCTGGGCGGATTCACCCGCGCCCAACTGGATGGGCGTCGCCGCGCCGAGATTGGTGCCGGGAGCCATCGCGGCCACATGACTCGCATAGACGATGTAGGTGCCCGCGCTCGCCGCCCGCGCCCCGCTCGGTACGATGAGGTCGCGACCGGTACTGGGGAGGCGAGGATCGCCTGAATGATCTTGCGCATCGAGAGATCTAGGCCGCCGGGCGTGTCGAGTTGCAGCACGGCAAGTTGTGCGTGCGCCTTAGCGGCCTACGCGAGCGAGCGGACCACGAAATCGGCGCTGGTCGGACCGACCGCGCCCGTCAGAGGAATCACGAACACGGGCGGTGGTGCGGCAAGCGCGCGGCATGAGCGCGTCGAGCGCCGCGAGCAGAAGCATGCAGCGGACGAAATAGGCGAAACAAGCGCAGCGCGAGTGTGATGTTCGTTCTCGTGGCGATGCCTGCGGGCATCGCTTGGTCCTTGCTCGAGGTCTCGTTCCTAGTCGATTGCGTCATTGAATTAGCACTCCATCTGTGATCTGTGTTCAGATGCA
>LFJI01000034.1 GCA_001235855.1 Candidatus Burkholderia brachyanthoides | reverse complement strand
ATGAAAAACACCCCAAAGGTTGGATCAGCGTCCAACTCTTGGGGTGCAGTTCAGAACGGAGGCCCTTCCACCCGCTTCACCCAGCGGCTGCGATATGCCGCCTCCCGCCTTCTTTCCTCCGCACGCTGCCGCATCTCGTCGAGGCGCGATGGCGCTTCGCGCGTCTGTCCGCGACAATCGACCGAAAAAATTCGTCCGGCGCGCGCTTCGCCTCGTATTGACGTATGCCTAGGGGCACGTGCATCACGGCGAGGACCCTTATGGTGTTCTTCACAGAACGTTCATAAGGCAAGGGCACCAATTATTTCGATTTTGTTTACGATGACTGTCATCATTAAGGTGCAGGAGTCCCATTCTCGCTGGGCATGCAACATGCATGTTTTAAATGCGACTGTTTTCCGCACACTCGTCCATGACAAATTCATCCGAACAAGAATACGATCCGGAATCGAACGCTGAGAGCGTCAAACGATTCGATTCCTTGGCGGACCCGATCGACGGACAGCGTCCCACCTTCGCACCGACGGGCGTCAGCATAGGCGCAATCGCGCAGGAAATTGGTCTGACAAAAGACACCCTTCGCGTCTAGGAGCGGCGCTACGGTTTTCCTCAACCGATGCGCTCGCCCGGCGGCGAACGGCTCTATCCCCAGGAACAGGTGTCGAAGCTGCGGCTGGTGAAGCGTTTGCTCGACGCGGGGCATCGGCCGAGCAAGGTGCTGGTGCAGCCGATCGAATCGCTGCGCGAACTGTGGCGAAGTCGTCCAGTATCGGTCAGGACGCGCCGAATGCCGAACTCGATCTGCTGCTCGAATTGCTGCGCTCCGGTGCATATGAGGAATTCCGTTTCAGCCTGCTCAAGCGCGCCACGCGGGATGGCCTCGAGCGGTTTGTACTGGATGTCGCCGCGCCATTGTCCGCGCGGATCGGCAACGCGTGGGCCGCTGGCACCTTGCAGGTCTATCACGATCATCTGTTCAGCGATGCGATCCAAGTGACGCTGCGCCCGCTTTCCGAAGCACTGTGTGCCCGCGCGTGCTGCTCACCACGCTGTCCGGCGAACAACACGGCCGGGGCATCCTGATGGCCGAGGCAATGTTTACGATCTCCGAAAGCGAATGCTTTCAATTCGGCATGCAGACACCGCTGCACGATACCGTCGCGCTGTCCTTCTCCGCCGTGCTGCCCGCGCAAGCCATCGCGACCGCGCTCGCGGATCTGCGCAAGCACTTGCCGGCGCATGTACACGTGTGGGTTGGCGACGGCAGCTCGGCCTTGCGGCGCAAGGCGCACGACGGCATCGACTATGTAGCGGGGCTCACCCCGATCGACGAAACAGTCGCCGAGTGGCGTCAATCCACCGTGCTATAAGCAAAGACGCTCGCAGCGGCGTGCCGCGATACGGCGCATTCCGGCGGCAGCCCGCTGAATTTACCTCAGGCACAGGTTTCGCTCCTCACCCACGGTAGAGCAAGACGTCAACAAAGCAACATTCACAAAGCAACATTCGTACGGGGACATGCGGTGTTCGCGCGGCACGCAACGCGTCGCCGCAGCGCGAATTTACGCGCTCTTTGTCGGTTTTCGTCTAAGGCCGCCGGAATCCCGCGTAAAATTGAAAGCTTGGTTGCTCGCGTGAGGTCTTCTTGGTTGCTCGCGTGAGGTCTTTTTACCGCACCTCGGCAGCCGGGAATCTACATAGATATAACGTCGCATAAAGTGGCTTCAGGGGTGGACTATGAACACCATGCTTTATCCGGAACTGTATAAATCGCTGGAATCCGTCCGTTGGGATATGGAAAAAGATATCCCGTGGGACAAGTTCGATGCGTCCCTGCTCACCGACGAGCAGGCCAAGACCATCAAGATGAACGCGATCACCGAATGGTCCGCTCTTCCCGCAACAGAAATGTTCCTGCGTGACAACCACAACGACAGCGACTTTTCCGCTTTCATGAGCGTGTGGTTCTTCGAGGAACAGAAGCATTCGCTGGTGCTGATGGAGTATCTGCGCCGCTTCAAGCCCGAGTTCGTGCCTAGCGAGGACGAGCTCCACACCGTGCGCTTTGAATTCGATCCGGCGCCGCCGCTCGAAACGCTGATGCTGCATTTCTGCGGTGAAATCCGTCTGAATCACTGGTATCGCCGTGCGGTCGAATGGCACACGGAGCCGGTCATCAAACACATCTACGAAACCATCTCGCGCGACGAAGCCCGTCACGGCGGCGCGTATCTGCGCTATATGAAGAAGGCGCTCGTGAATGCCGGCGACACCGCGCGTGCCGCGTTCGCGAAGATCGGCGTGCTGATGGCGTCGGCGCGTCGTACGGAAAAGCCGTTGCATCCCACGAATCTGCACGTGAATCAGGCGCTGTTTCCGCGCGATACCGTGCAGTCGCGCCTGCCCGATCCGGAATGGCTTGAGCGCTGGCTGGACGATCAGATCCGTTTCGACGATAGCTGGGAGAAGAAGGTCGTCGAGCGCATTCTACACAACCTATCCATCCTCTTCGAGCGCTCGTTCCTCACCGCGCAGGAACTGAACCGCTATCGCAAGGAAGTGGTGCTGCGTCTGCAGGCGGCGTCGGGCGGCGGGGCAGCGGCCGAACAGCCAGCCTGAGTTCTCGTCAGGCGCATATGAATAGGATGGCCCGCCGGCATCAAGCGGCGGGCCGTTTTGCTTGTTAGTCGGACCGGTGCGCGCGTGGCCTTGTGGCACAATGCGCGCTTTCCAAGCATCGCAAAGCAGGTCGTCATGCCCGCTATTTTCGAACGCAAGATCGTCACGCGCGCCGCGCTCGCCGCGCTCCGTCCCACGCTCGCCGGACCAGTGGTGTTCACCAGCGGCGTTTTCGATATCCTGCATCGCGGTCACGTGACCTATCTCGCCAATGCCAAAGCGCTCGGCGCGACGCTCATCGTCGGCGTGAATAGTGATGCGTCGGTGCGCACGCTCGGCAAGGGCGACGATCGCCCGATCAACCGCGAAGACGATCGCATGGCGCTGCTCGCCGCGCTGGAAAGCATGGACTGGGTTGTCAAGTTCGAGGAAACGACGCCGCTGCAACTCATCGACGCGGCGCATCCCGACGTGCTCGTGAAGGGCGGCGACTACGACATGGACAAACTCGCCGAATCGGCGCGAGTGCGCGGCTGGGGCGGCCGCGCACTCGCGATCGCGTTCGAGCACGATCGCTCGACCACGGCGCTGCTGAAGAAAGTCCGCGCGCAGTCTTCCTGACGCGCGGTTCGCCGCTCATTGACTCAGCGGCCGTTCCTGTACGTTTGCAGCAGGCGCGAGTCCGCCGACTTGCGGTTGATCAGCGGCATCTTCCGGATGCAGCGGACGCGCATTCAACACTTCCGGATGCACCTGCTGCTGCAGATGATGCGGCTCGCGCGCACCCGCCGCTGGCAGCGGTCCGAACATGCCTTGCACCACCGCGAACATCAGCAGGTTGGCGAGAATGAGAAAGGCGACCAGCCAGCGCAGCATGCTTGGGCTCCGTCAGTCGAATCAGATCATGAATGGGGATGAGACGCCGCGCCGTCGCGCGCGATGAGCGCGAGCCCGGACAACGCCAGTGAATTGTGTCGAGTATGCGGCACTTGCAGCGCGCCGGCTATCTCGTTCGCCACGCCGCCGCCCAGCACCAGACGCACCTCGGCTTGCAGGTCGCGGCGCTGGTCGCGCCAGGCGCGCTCCACCAGACTCGCCTGCGCCAGCAGGCAACCGGCCGACAGCGCCGCGGCGGTGTCCGTGGCGAAGCGGCTCGCGGTGGCATCGAGCGCGCGGCGCGCGGCGTCGGCATCGAGCGTGGGCAATTGTGCGGTGTGGCTGCCGAGCGATTTCATCATCAGCGACCAGCCCGGCGCGATCAGGCCGCCGGTAAATACGCCGTTGGCGCGCAGCGCTTCGAGTGTCGTCGCGGTGCCGAAGGTGGCGATCAGAATATGCTCGCCGGGATACGCCGCGCGCGCGCCGATCAGGCCGCACCAGCGGTCGCTGCCGAGCGAGTGCGGTTCGGCATAATGGTTGACGACGCCGCATTGTTCACGCTGTGCCTTGACGACGGTGCGCGCAAGAGTGGGCCAGCGCGCGTCGATCAGGCGTTGGATGCGTTTGAGCGATGCCTCACCGGCCACGTTCGAGATCCACGCTGAAGCCGGGGCGGGCAGGGCGGCCCATGCGCTCAGAAGCGTGTCGTCGAAAGACTGTTCGCCGGATGGGTTCAGCGCGACGTCTTGCTCTTGCTCGAACGCGCCGCCCGCGATGGCCGCGCCGTGCTCATCGACGAGCGACCATTTGATGCGGCTGTTGCCCGCGTCGATCAGCAGGAACGGCGCGTGACTCACGGACGCTCCTTGGCGAGCCGCAAGCTCAGTTCACCGGTGACGATGGCGCGCGGGCCTTCGGGCGTATCGATCATCAACTGGCCGCGATCGTCCACGCCTGCGGCGATACCGCGCGCCACCTCCAGACCTTGATCGAGCAGCGCCACTTCGTGCCCGGCCCACGTGTGCGCGTCGGTCCAGCGCTGGCGGAATGGGCGGAAGCCGTCCGCTTCGAAGCGCGGCAGGGCGGCGTTGAGCAAATCGAGCAGCGCCGCGAGCGCGTCGGTGAGATTGGCGTCGGACCAGGCCCGCGCGAGCGCGGCGGGCAGCGCGCCCGATGTTGCCGATGCCACCTGACGGTTCGCGTCGTCGACCTGAGCAGCGAGTAGATCCTCGCCATGAAGATTCGTGCCGATCCCGATGACTACCGCCGTCGCGTGCGGCATGTTCCATGCCGTCTCGATCAGAATGCCGGCGAGCTTGCCGTCGTCGAGCAGGACGTCGTTCGGCCACTTCAGCGCGGGGCGCGCG
This sequence comes from Candidatus Burkholderia brachyanthoides, assembly GCA_001235855.1. Classification (GTDB taxonomy): domain Bacteria; phylum Pseudomonadota; class Gammaproteobacteria; order Burkholderiales; family Burkholderiaceae; genus Caballeronia; species Caballeronia brachyanthoides. Next base: position 9,189 of record LFJI01000034.1, on the reverse strand, counting down.
GACGGCGAGAGCGGCAACCGCGCAAGCGCGTCGAGCACGGCGACGCCGATGGCGAGACTCAATCCCGACAGCCCTTCGACCGGGCGCCGCAGCACGACGCCCACGGACATCAGCAGCGCGTTGCCCGGTTCCGCGAGCCAGGCGCGGCCACGGCGTCCGCGCCCGGCGGTCTGCAGATACGCGACGCGGACGGCCGGTGGCGGTGGATCGAACTGCGCGCGTTCGCGTGGCAGCGCGCGCAGTTGCTCCATCAGGTCGGCGTTGGTCGAGCCGGTTTCATCGACGATATCGATGGTCCAGTCGCGCGCGGGGCGCTCGGCGAGAGCGGCGAGCCGCGTGCGGTCGATGCGCCACGGTGCGTCGGGGGCGAAGGAGGTTGGCGAGGTCATGGCGGGTATTGTAGCGGGGCGCATGCTACAGGTTGATATGCCGCCAGCTTGCCGCGGGCCCTTGTTGGGACTAGGAGATTCGACTGAGGTTTGGCCGTTGCCGGCGGCGATCAGGCGCGTTCAAACGAACACCAGGCGCAGTTTCTTGCCGCATGCCCCGAGTATCTGAAAAGCATCGCGATGGATGGTGAATGGGTTTCTCTGTAGAGCGAGTCGAGCATCCGGACGAGCACCGATGCGGAAATGCCCATTCGCTGCGCGACCTGCACCTAAGTCAGCCCAGACTCTCGCTGCGCGTTCAGCAATGTCTCGCGTACGGAATCGTCAGTGTCAGTTCGATTAATCGTCTCGATCATTTTGTGAGGGATAGAGCATTCGTGCATGGAGCACGTTCAGGACGGTGACGCGATAGCTTACTCGATAGACAACGAGATAATTCGGGTGGACGATCATTTCGCGCGCGCCGGGGACGCGTCCGCAGCGATAGGCATAAGCATTCTCGGCCAAGCCAGCGACGGATTCCCTGATCTGCAGAACCAACGCGTCCGCTGCTTGCGGACTGCGTTGCTCGATGTACTCGTAAATCGAGCGAAGCTGCCTGTGTGCGTGCGCGCGGGCGCCATTCAACCAGTATTGCGCGCCTTTCGTTTTGCTTCGATCAACTCATTCACTTCTGCGAAGACCTGATCGTGCGGAATGGAGGGCTCCGGATCGGATTCGGAGGCTTGCACCTCCGCGCGTAACCATTTGTCGTAGCGTTCTGCATCTTCGAGCGTGTCGAATTCGGATACGCGCGGGTCGAGTCGATATTTGGCCATTTTGATCGCTTCAGAAGTATTAACGTGCCCATCATAGCGGAGCGCGATAAGTCGGCCGCAAGGCGATTTTTCCTAACTGCGCACTCTTTCTCACGGGCCGTGCGCTGCCCACTCCCCCAACCACTCTCCGCTAGAATGTCCTTTCCCCTTTTCCCCGCGCGCCTCTTGCGCGCCAACGATCCTTGGACTTCTTCAACACGTCGCCGCGTCTGAGAGTGGAAGCTGGTCAGCAAGGCAAAGTGGTCCGGCTCTCAGGCCAGTGGACCGCGCTCGCGCTTGCGCGCGACCGGGCCAAGAGCGGCGTCACGCACCGTTTGCGCGCCATCGGGCGCGAGGCGATCGGCAATTGGGATCTGCTCGATGTCGAACGGCTCGATTATGTCGGCGGACAGGCGTTGTGGCGCATCTGGGGCCGGCGCATGCCTGCCGAAGTCGAACTCAACGACACCCAGCACGAAATCTTCGAGCGCGTCGCCCTGCTCGACGCCGAACGCGAAGAACCCGAAGTCGTCGATCACATCAACCCGGTCACGAAGCTCGGGCTTCTGATGTTCGCGTTCTTCGATCATCTGTACGGCGGCCTGTCGATGTTCGGTGGCTTCGTGATGGACCTGTTCGGACTCGTGCGGCATCCGAAACGCATTCCATGGACGGAAATCTCCGCGAACATCTACAGCGCCGGCGCGCAGGCGCTTGCCATCACCGCGCTGGTCGCGTTCCTGATCGGCATCGTGCTGAATTACCTGTCCGCGCAGCAGTTGCGCATGTTCGGCGCGAACCAGTACATCGTGAACATCCTCGGATTGTCGGTGATCCGCGAACTCCGGCCGGTGCTGTCCGCGATTCTAGTGGCCGGGCGCTCGGGTTCTGCCATCACCGCGCAGATCGGCGTCATGTGAGTCACCGAAGAGCTCGACGCGATGCGTGTGATGGGCATCCCGCACGGCCTGCGCCTCGTGTTGCCGCGCGTGATTCGCGCTCGGCGTCGCCATGCCGCTGCTCGTCATGTGGACCAACATCATCGCGCTGACGGGCGGCGCGTTCGCCGCCAAGCTGGTGTTGTCCATCGACATGTCGTTCTTCATCCGTTCTCTGCCATCGGTCGTGCCGATCGCCAATCTGTGGATCGGGCTGGGCAAGGGCGTCGTGTTCGGCATGTTGATCGCGCTCGCGGCGTGCCACTTCGGTTTTCGCATCAAGGCGAATTCGCAGAGTCTCGGCGAAGGCACGACGACCTTCCGTCGTCACGTCGATCACGGTCGTCATCCTCGCGGATGCCGTGTTCGCGATCCTCTTCCAGAACGTGGGGCTTTGAACGACATGTCCACCACGCTCGCCACCGCAGTTCGTCATCAGCCGCCGGTCATTGCGGAACCGGTGATCGAAGTGCGCGATCTCACCAAGCGCTACGGCCGCACGGTGATCCACGAACATCTGAACCTCGAAGTACGGCGCGGCGAGATCGTCGCGCTACTCGGCGGCTCGGGCTCCGGCAAGACTACGCTGGTGCGCCAGATTCTCGGGCTGGAAGCGCCGACTTCGGGCAGCATCCGCGTGCTCGGCGAGGAATGGGCGCACATGGACGGCGAAACCGCCAAGATGATGCGCACGCGCTCCGGCATGCTGTTCCAGCAAGGCGCGTTGTTTTCTTCGCTGTCGGTGTACGACAACATCGCGCAGCCGTTTCGCGAACTGGGCAAGATTCCGGAAGACCTGATCCGCGAATTCGTGATGCTCAAGCTCGAAATGGTCGGCCTGTTGTGCAAGCACGCGACCAAGATGCCCTCGGCGCTGTCGGGCGGCATGGTCAAGCGCGTCGGCATTGCGCTCGAGCCGGAAATGCTGTTCCTCGATGAACCGGAACCGACCGCCGGTCTCGATGCCAAAGCATCGGACGAATTCGTTGATCTGATCGCGAAGCTGCCCGCCGCCGCGCTCGAGGACGCGCCGATCAGCGTCAACAAATAACGCGCATGCGTCGCGCGAGAGAGTTAGGAACCTGTCGATGGAAAACAAATCACACGCGTTCTGGGCCAGGCTGTTCACCATCGTGCTAGTGCTCGCCATCGCGTTCGCGGTGTTCTTCTTCAACGTCGATCGCACGGTGCGCGTGCCCTACGACCTGATCGCGCCACCAATGTCACCGGGTTCACCGATGCCGCCGTGCGCTATCACGGGCCGGGCGTCGGCAAGGTGGAATCGATCAAATTCGACAGGGCTCATCCGGGGCAGATCCGCATTCGTATCCTCGTCGATCAAAACGCGCCGATAACGCGCTCCACCTACGCGACGCTCGGCTTTCAGGGCATGACGGGCATGCCTTCGTGCAACTGGACGACACCGACAAGGACGTGACCGCGCTCGCTTTGTCGCCGCAACACGTGGCCGAAGTGCCGATGCGCGCGGGTCTGTTCGAGCAGTTGCAGGAGCGCGGCGACGTGATCCTGAAGAAGTTCGAGCGCCTGTCCAACGACGCCGACAAGTTCCTCTCCGACGACGTGCGCAATGAATTGATGGACATGGCCAAGAGCCTGAAAGGCCCGGCGGACGGCATCGCGACGCTGGCGAGCCAGGTATCGCCCGCGACCGCGCAACTGCCGCAGACGCTCAAACAGATCAACACGACGCTCGCCTCGACCAATCAGATCGTGCAGAACCTGAACCGTCCGGACGGCCCGTTCGTCACCAATCTGAACAAGGCGGGCAAGGTTGCCAACGACGCCAGCGTCGCGCTCAACGACATGAACGAATCGCTGCGCTTCCTGACGGTGCGCGTGGGATTCGAGGCGCTACCGCATCTGTATTCCTTCAGCGACTTCCTTCAGCGACGACGTGAGCGCGACGGCGCGTTCCGTCGATCGCGCGGCGGACACCTTCAGCACCAATCCGCGCAGCGTGCTATGCAGCGTGCTATTCGGGGCGCTGCAGCAGGCGCCGGGACCGGGCGAGCCAGGCTTCAAGTGGCCCGCGCAGCCGTCGCACTGATCCGAGAGAAACGAAGATGTCAATGAGCCATCAACTGAAAGGACTGATCGCGCTGGCGTGTGCGCTCGCACTGGTTGGATGCGCATCGCAGCCTGACGCGATGCCGAACGCGCGCTACGACCTCGGCCATCCGCCGGCCGCGAGCGCCGCACAATCTGGAAACCGATGCGTTTGCCTATCGCCTGAGCTATGTGGATGCGCAGCGCACCGGCACGTATTCCACGAGCCACTGAACCATGCCGCCCACGCAACTGCTGACGCAGCGCCTGCGCGAAACGCTCGCGGCGCGCGGCCAGGGCCACGGCGCGGTCGCGGTCCGCGCGACGCTCACGCAGGACGGCCGCGTCGTCGGCCAGCGCAGCTTCGCGGCCAACGCGCCCGCGCCGAGCGGCGACGCACCCGGCGACGCACCCGGCGGCGCACGCGCGCTCGCCGCCGCATCGGACGATGTGATCGCCCAATTGAGCGCGTGGCTCGCCGCAGCCCGATGATGTCGTCCGGCATGAACTCGCACGCCGCACGGAGGCAGTCGGGCGGCTCATGACCATCAAGCAATGGCAGCGCCGTCCGTCGGCGTTTTCGCGGCAGGCGCTCGGCGCTTACGCGGCGCTCATCGTGTACGGCTCGCTGTATCCGTTCTCCGGCTGGCGTTCGCTCGGCATCAGGCCGCTCGCGTATCTCGCGGACCCGATTCCGCAGTATCTGACCGTGTTCGATGTCGTCACCAACGTAATCGGCTACATGCCGCTCGGCGCGCTGATCGTGCTCGCACTGTATCCGCGCTGGCGCGGCTCGGCCGCGGTGTGCGCGGCGCTGCTGGGCGGCGCGCTGTTGTCCGGCACGATGGAAGCGATCCAGACTTATCTGCCGACGCGCGTTGCCTCGAACCTCGATCTCGCCGCCAACGCGTTCGGCGCGCTGCTCGGCGGCGTGCTAATCGCGCCCGCAACGAGCGCGCTGCTCGATCGCGGGCTGCTGCGGCGCATGCGCTTCACGTGGTTCGAGCGCGATGCGGCCTATGTCATCGGTCTGTCCGCGCTATGGCCGTTCGCGACGCTGTTCCCCGCGCAATATCTGTTCGGTGGCGGCGACTTGCCACGCGAATTGTGGGACGGCCTCGATCCGAGCATGCAGGACGCGATCCTCGCGTGGATTCCCGCGTCGTGGGACTTCGAAAGCTGGCCGGACCGGCTCGGCGCGCTGTTGCCCGACGAGTCGTGGGAAGCGCTGATCACGGCGTCGAACCTGTTCGCCGCGCTCGTGCTCGCGACGCTGCTCACGCGCGAACGCGCGCCGCGCATCCGCATTATGATAGCGCTGATCGTCACGACATTGTTCGCGAAAGCCGCCGTGTCGTTCATGCAATCGCGCTCCGGACTCACCTTCGACTGGGCGACCGACGGTGCGCTCGAAGGCATCCTGATCGGCTCGGTGGCCGCCGTGATGTCGGTGTCGCTGCCGCGCGCGTTGCGGGCCGCGTGCGCCGGGCTCGCGCTCGTCGTCGCGCTCGCGCTCGCCAATCTGCTGCCGGTGAATCCTTACTTCGATATCGTGCTCGCGGACTGGCGGCAGGGCCGTTACCTGCATTTCAACCGCTTGCTGCACTGGCTCGCTTGGGCCTGGCCCTACGCCGCGCTCGGCTGGTTCGCGTCGATCGCGGAGCACGCGTGGCTCGCGCGCCGCCGCGCCAGACGCGACATGCGTGATAAGAGCGACAAGACCGCCGGCAAAGGCAGGCACAAACATCGCTCGCTATAATTGACCGATACTCTTTCTCGCACGATGTCATGGATTCTTTCTACAAGTATCACGTGTTCTTCTGCCTGAATCAGCGCGATGCCGACGCGCCGCGTCCGAGCTGCGCCAACTGCAACGCGCAGGCCATGCAGGAGCACGCCAAGAAGCGCGTGGAACAACTGGGCCTCGCCAGCGAAGGCAAGATGCGCATCAACAGGGCGGGGTGTCTCGACCGCTGTGAACTCGGGCCCGCCGTGGTCGTGTATCCGGAAGGCACCTGGTACACATATGTCGATGAAGCGGATATCGACGAGATCGTGGAATCGCATCTAGCCAACGGCAAAATCGTCGAACGTCTTCTCATCGATCAGCCCGCATGAACGCGCAAACCGAAAAGTTTCATATCGACGGGCCAGTCGGCAGGATCGAATGCGCGCTCGACAAACCCGACGGCGCGCCGCGCGGTATCGCGCTGGTCGCGCATCCTCATCCGCTGTTCGGCGGCACGATGGACAACAAGGTCGCGCAGACGCTCGCGCGGACCTTTGTGCAACTCGGCTACACGACGTATCGCTCGAATTTTCGCGGCGTCGGCGAAACGCAAGGCAAACATGACAACGGCATGGGCGAACAGGACGACCTGCTCGCGCTGATCGACCACATGCGCGCACAACCGGATCAGGCCGATGTGCCGCTCGTGCTCGCGGGCTTTTCGTTCGGCACGTTCGTGCTGTCGCATGTCGCTAAGCGCATGCCCGAAGCGGGCAAGGCGATCGAGCGCATGGCCTTCGTCGGCACGGCGGCGAGCCGCTGGGAAGTCGCGCCGGTGCCAGAGAACACACTCCTCATCCACGGCGAGGTGGATGATACCGTGCCCATTCAATCGGTCTATGACTGGGCGCGGCCGCAGGAATTGCCCATCGTCGTGATTCCCGGCGGCGAGCATTTCTTTCACCGCAAGCTGCATATCGTGAAGCGCGTGATCGTCGATGCGTGGCGTTAAACGGCGCTAAGGGGCGCTGACCGGCACTTCCCTCTCCTCATGAAACACAGCGGAGCAAGGCTTTCGAAGGCTTTGCGCCGCTGTCGTTTTTGCTGCGTTTCGCGCGATGCATCGTGCAAGTCTGGTGTAGCGAAAAACGTGCGGCGAAACGTTAAAGTGCGCGAAATCCGGCCCGCGTCAACGGGATTCGCCTGCGCGCCACGCGTATAATGGCGCAGAATTTTTGGCCGCAAACCTGCCGCGCCTCGCCGTTTCGATGTCGGTTCTCATGCTCCGGCATCGGCTCGAACGGCGGTTCACGCGGCATTCGCTATTCCGACTTTCGAGAACCGATTGCACGCCCGCCTGTCGAACGAGCGCTTCTTCGCCGCGTCATCGCGTGTTTTCACGCATGCCCGCCGTCCTGGCGAGAAGCCCGACCGGCCCAGACGGCCCGCCTGTTCAACCTGTAATTCGCCGATCCTCGTCGCCATCGTCGCAGCCTGCTTTTTCCGCCGACCGATCCTATGCGCTTTGTCCCTTCCGGCTTGTCTGTTTCTCCCGCTTCTTCCTCCGTTGTCCATCGCCGTATCATCAAGGCCGCTCTCGTCATGCCCGCCGTTCTGGCTGCGGCGAGCGCGTTTGCGCAAGTGCCGCCGCCCGACGTGACCGCACGTTCGTGGGTGCTCGTCGATGCCACCAGCAATCAGGTGCTCGCCTCGGGCAATCCCGACGAGCAGCGCCTGGAACCCGCGTCGCTCACCAAGCTGATGACCGCCTATCTCGTCTTCGACGCGCTCAAGTCGAAGAAGATCAACATGGATCAGACGGTAATACCGAGCGAGGACGTGCGTCGCGTGAAGACGGATGAATCGCGGATGTTCATCGAGGCGAACAAGCCGGTGACGGTGCATGACCTCGTGTACGGCATGATCGTGCAGTCGGGCAACGACGCGGCCATCGCGCTGGCGGAACTGGTGGGTGGCAGCGGAAGCAACTTCGTCACGATGATGAACGCGACGGCCAAGCGTATCGGCATGCAGCACACGAACTATGCCGATGTGAACGGTATGCCCGATCCGAACCACTACACCACGGCAGGCGATCTCGCCGTGCTGTCCACGCGCCTGATCCGAGACTTCCCCGAGTACTACAGCATCTTCTCGGCGAAGGAGTTCACGTACAACAAGATCAAGCAGTCGAACCGCAACCGTCTGCTGTGGCTGTGGCTCGATCCGAGCGTCGATGGCCTGAAGACCGGCCACACCAACGCGGCGGGCTACTGTCTGATCGCGACCGCCAAGCGTCCGCTCGCGGGCACGCCCGACGCGAACCGCCGTCTCGTCGCCGTGATGATGGGCGAGCCGAAAGAGCACAATCGCCTGCAGGACAGCTTCAAGATGCTGAACTACGGCTACACGGCCTATGACGCGCTGCGCCTCTTCAAGACCGATCTGGTGATCGCATCGCCGCGCGTGTACAAGGGCGCGGCGGACGCGGTGCAGGCAGGCGTGCTGACGGATCAGTACATCACCGTACCGAAGGGTCTGGGCGACAAGGTCAAGCCGCAGGTGACGCAAGCCGATACGCTCATCGCGCCGATCAAGAAGGGTCAGCAGATCGGTACCGTCAAGATGGTCGCTGACGGAAAGGAAGTCGCGCAGTTCCCGCTCGTCGCGTTGCAGGACGTGCCGCAAGCGGGCCTGTTCAGCCGCCTGTGGGATTCCGCGCTGCTGATGTGGCAAAAGAAGAAGTAAAAGGAGGTGTCGTCAATGAGCCAGGCCGAAGCGTGGAACCCGACTGTCTATCTGAACGACGAGTGGGGAGCGCTTTCCGAAGCGCGCATTCCCGTCATGGATCGCGGCTTCATCTTCGGCGACGGCGTGTATGAAGTCATGCCGCTGCATGCACAAGCCGCAGGCGGACGCCGCTCGTTCCGTCTCACGCAGCATCTCGCGCGTCTGAAGCGTAGTCTCACCAAGATCCGCATCGACGATGCTGGCTGGCGCGGCTTGATCACGCGCGCGATAGAGTCGAACGAAGGCGCGGGCGATGCACTCGTCTACATTCAGGTGACGCGCGGTGTCGCCACGCGGCGCGGCCACGCGTTTCCGGCTGGCATCACGCCGACCGTGTTCATCATGATCGCGCCGCTCGTGTATGTGCGACCTGCAAGTCGCATGAGTTTCTGTTTCACAGGATCAGGTATGACTTGATGAAACTGGTTGTTGCATCAACCGTTCCCTACCCGGACATGCGGAGCTGGTAACAACTCGGT
>LFJI01000338.1 GCA_001235855.1 Candidatus Burkholderia brachyanthoides | reverse complement strand
ACGCCGATCTGACATTCACGAAGCATTCCTCAAACTAGCCTGCTCACTCGTCTGCAGGAACATCTTTAGCTAAGCTGAGCGACCTTTTTGAACTGGCTTTTAAGAGTTTGTCACCGAAGTCTAACTAAGAAGACAGGAGCGAGACGTGAAGATTTATTCGATAGCTGCAGCCTCGGTATTGCTGTTCGCGACCCTCAATACGGGTGCTTATGCTGCGGGCGGCGAGATCGCAGTGATCGTCAAGACGGTCAACTCGAACTACTGGCAGAACGTGCAGAAAGGGGCAAACGCGGCCATCGCTGATGCCAAAGGTTACACAATGACGTTCCAAGGCCCTGCCTCCGAGTCCGCCATCACGGACGAAGTCAACATGGTCGTCAACGCAGTGAATCGGCACGTCGCGGGCATCGTGCTTGCGCCTTCCGATCCCGACGCTTTGGTTCCTGCGATCAAGAAGGCGTGGGAAGCCCATATTCCAGTCATTCTTATTGATTCGACGATATCGGACTCTGGCAAACAGTACTACCAGTCCTTCTTATCGACCAATAATGAAAAAGCAGGCGAGATGTGCGCGAAGACGCTCATTGATCGTGTCGGACAGTCCGGAAAAATCGCCATCATGTCTTACGTCCCTGGCGCTGGGTCGGAAGTGAGCCGTGTCGGTGGCTTCCGCAAATACATCACTGACCATTCGAAACTACAGATTGTGGGTCCTTTCTACTCACAATCGCAGATGGCAACCGCGCTGAACCAGACAACAGACGTGCTGTCCGCAAATCCGGATCTGAAAGGCATCTTTGGCGCGAATGAACCGACTGCTATTGGCGTTGGTCGCGCGCTAAAGCAATCCGGAAGAGCGGGAAAACTCGTTGCCGTTGGCTTTGACGGAAACGAAGATTTGCAAGGCTTTGTGCGGGACGGCACCGTGCAGGCCATCGCGGTACAGGGGTCGTGGCAGATGGGCTACAAAGGCATTCAAACGGTGGTCAACGTCATTGAACGTAAGCCCGTCGTGAAGCAAGTCGACACCGGGGTAGTTATGGTCGACAAGCAAAATCTCGATTCAAAAGAAGCCAAGAACGTCCTTTATTAGTCGTCAGGTGGAGCGGCGAGTCTAAACGACTGATTCCTCGCTCCGCTCGTCCCACGGCCCCAGACACCTATTGCTATCCATGAAAGCAAACGAGACACGTGTTTTACCGCGTAGCGGCCTTTCACTCACGGCGCTCGGTTTGGGTTGCGCTCAATTAGGGGGCTTGTACCGTCCAATATCGAGCACCGATGCCGCCACGCTCGTCGAAGCCGCGTGGAGCGCTGGAATACGATATTTCGACACCGCGCCGTTCTACGGTTACACACTTTCCGAGCGACGCGTAGGAAAAATCTTAAGGGAGCGTGATCGATGCTCATTTGCGCTGAGCACAAAAGTAGGGCGGCTGATGCGTCCAGATGCCCGTGTGAAGCCAGGAGATGACGGATGGGCTGCTCCTTTACCATTTCGGCCGGAGTTTGATTACTCGTATGACGGGATCATGCGTTCATACGAAGACAGTTTGCAACGCCTTGGAATGTACCGTATCGACATTTTGTACGTACACGATATTGGTAGTCAAACGCACGTAGGCCAACATAGGCATTTCTGGGCGCAACTGACAAGAGGAGGGGGATTCCGAGCGCTGGAGCAGTTGAGAACGACAGGCTTTATTGGCGGCTTCGGACTCGGTGTGAACGAGTGGGAGGTGGCCGCCGATGTGCTAAGCGAGACAGAGCTAGATGCGGTTCTCCTAGCGGGTCGGTATACTTTGCTTGAACAGGAAGCGCTGGCTCCGCTGCTGGATGTCTGCGCGCGAACTCAAACTCGGGTTGTGATCGGTGGAGTCTTCAATTCCGGTGTTTTGGCTGGCAACGGCAAATTCAACTATTCCGATGCGCCTGCTGAGGTGGTCGCGAAAGTAAAGGCACTTGCTGAGGTTTGTCAGCGTTTCGATGTATCGCTTCCTGCCGCAGCGCTTCAGTTCGTATTTGCCCATCCATCTGTTGTTTCGTGTGTAGTCGGTGTTCGTAGTGTTCAACAGTTAGCACAAAATATTGCTTGGCTCGAGACGACGATCCCGGTGCACTTCTGGAGTGTGTTGCACGCTGAGGGCCTCGTGTCGCCCGACGCACCGGTTCCGAAGGAAGCTCAATGATTCAACATCGATGCACATCAACACTATTGGCGAATCAGCAAACGGGCCAACTACTGGCCGCCAGAGAGTCTCAAGGCGATTCACCGAGATTTCTTCGTTGGTGACCTTGCGTCAGACATCATCCAGAACAGGATTGACGTACGGTACTTGTTCAGTCTTTGCCGACAGAACAGGACACGCGCTACCTTCTCGATGTGGCACGCAGGACAGAAACTGTTGCATCTGTTGTCGGCTGGGTCGACTTGAAGCGCCGAATGCCGCTCGAGATATTGCAGCATTCGCCAAGCATCCGAAGGCGCGCGGCTTGCGCCCGATGCTTCAGGATCTTGCCGAGGATGACTAAGCGCTTGAGCCTGCGGTGGCCGCGATGATTGACCATGGTCTTCGGTTTGACACCTTGTTTTGGCGCGTAATCTGCAGGCGCTTTACGACTCGCGCACCGGTACCTCGAGCTTGCAATCGTTGTAGACCATGGTGCTAAGCCACCGGTTGGATCGGGAGAACTTCAGCCGTGGCTGCTGTCGCCAATGAGGCGACTTGCGGCGTTTCCTAACGTCCACTGCAAGTTGTCCGGCTTTGTGTGGACAGAGACTGGGCCATTTCAGGACATTGCAACGGCGAAAGCTCGGACAAGACCGTTTATCGAGGCTCTCGCCGACATGTTCGGTCCACAGCGTTGATTTGGGGCAGTGCGACTGGCTTGTTCTACTGGTGGCACCGCAGCACGCCTGAACTAGCGAGGTGAGCGGTATCTCAGAGAGCTTTATGCGGGTAGCGCTCATTGTAGTGTTCAAACTAGTGTTCAAACGCGATGGCCAGAGCGAGAGCGCCGTTGGTGCGTCAGGCTTGTCTATATAGGCGACGTAATTGTGCTTCATGGTCTTCACGAACGATTCGGCCATGCCATTGCTCTGCGGCGAACGTACTGGCGTCGTCAGCGGCTCAAGACTGAGTTCGTGAGCGAAGCTGCGCGTGCGGTGGTCAATGTAGGCCGAGCTGTTGTCCATCAGCCATTCGATTGGCTGCGCGGTTTGCGTGGTGCCGAAGCGCTGTTCGACGGCAGCCAGTATCACGCCGCGCACCCTATGCCCGCCGCGGTCGTCTCGGCCCAGCTAATCGCCTCCCGGGATCACAGCAGTCCAGCGCGAACGTCACACGCAGCGGCGTGCCATCGTCGCACCAGAACTCAAAGCCATCGGAGCACCAGCGGGTATTGCTGCGGTCCACGACAACGCGACCGTCATGCCGCACGCTGGGGCGGCGTAGCAGCAACTGGTGCTCACGCATAATCCGATACACGTGCTTGTGATTGATGCACGGTGCGCCGACCATTTCGCGACTGCGGCGCAGCAGCGCCCAAATACGCCGGTAGCCATAGGTCGGCAGCTGTGCCACGTGCCCACGAATTTCCTCGACCAATCCGGTATCGTCAGTCGCGCGGGCACGGCGACCGTCGCGCCAGTCGGACGAGCGAACCCGCTTCACCACCACGGCAGAGCGCGCCACGCCGAGAACTTCGCAGACCGTCTTCATTGGTCGTCTCCTGGCAGCAAGGGCGAGCGCGCAATCAGTTTTTTGAACGGCCCCATTCCACGGCTTCTTTCAGGATTTCGACCACAAGACTATCCGAATGAAAGGGGCTTCGCCGTCTTGAGACTGCGCCGGAAGCCGCAAACCGGAGTCGCAGTGACATGATGGAGTGTCGAAAGAGCTAACGTCAAGAGTGGTGTATGAGCCGCATCGTGACGGTTGAATTCAAGCG
>LFJI01000337.1 GCA_001235855.1 Candidatus Burkholderia brachyanthoides | reverse complement strand
TGGCCTTCGCCGTGCTCGCCTGCGCCTTTGGACCGCTGCTGAGAATGTGAACAGAACCTAGGACGATCGGCACGCTGGGTTTTCCCGGCCTCTTTTCGCGCTATCTGGCCGATTTGCCACCGCGCGGCGCCTTACGGTTCGGGATTGGCGATATCCGCCTCTACGAGCCGCTGGCCAAGCGCCTGCGCCGCGCGCCGCGCATCCTCGCTAGATTCGAACGGGCCGATAATCTCGCAGCCATCGAACGGATAGAGCTGACGCCTGTCGCGCTTTCTGACCACCTTCAGGGTGCCGACATGCATGCCCGTCGCATTAACGACGTAGGACGCATAGATATCGAAGCCCTCGTAAATGGAGCCTTCGGAAATGGGCGTGGATTTCGGCATGGGTTCAGGCGAATGGCCATGAGGCTCAGCGGCAGCGTGAGGGCGTGCGGAAAACGTGCGTGCGGGAATCGAAAGGAATCGAATCGGCCCGGCGGGGGCAAAGCGAGGCGGCGTGTGTCGGCCATATGTCTTCTCCGTGAATGCAGGGGGAAAATGCTATAAAGCATAGCAATTACCGTACCGCAGGAACCGTGGCCGACGGCGCATTGATATGGGACACGGACACTGAACCATTCGGCACGACCCGCGCCGCGTTGGCCGACTGTGCGGCCGGGCGGACGGCATCGGGGCCGATCCGCTATAGAAAAGTTATGACAAAAAGAACATCTCGCATGGACCGATCTCCCGTGAAATCCCTGTTCGTCAGGCTGGCCGCCTGCGCCTTCATCGCGTCGGCGGCGCTGCCCGTCGCGGCGCGCGCCGTCGAACTGCATGTGATGAGTTCGGGCGGCTTCACCGCCGCGTACAAACTCCTCGGTCCGAAGTTCACCGCCCAGAGCGGCGACACGCTCGACACCGCGCTCGGGCCGTCGATGGGCCAATCGCCTGAAGCGATCCCGAACCGTCTCGCGCGCGGCGAACCCGCCGACGTCGTCATCATGGTCGGCTACGTGCTCGACGATCTCATCAAGCAAGGCAAGGTCAGACCGGATTCGCGCGTGGAACTGGCGGATTCGCGTATCGGCATGTCGGTGAAGGCGGGCGCGGCGAAACCCGACATTGGCAGCGAAGAGGCGTTGCGGCAGACCTTGCTGCATGCGAAATTCATCGCCTACTCCGACAGTGCGAGCAGTGTCTATATCCAAAACGAGATGTTCAGGAAGCTCGGCGTGGAAGATTAGGTGCGGCCCAAGGCAAAGATGGTGCCGAAGATTCCGGTCGCCTCCGTCGTCGCGAACGGCGAGTACGAAGTCAGTCGGCTTTCAGCAAGTGAGCGAACTGCTGCCGGTGAAAGGTGCGGCGTTCGTCGGCTGCGTGCCCGAATCGGTGCAATCGGTCACGCGCTTCGCGGCGGGCATTCCGGTCGGTGCGAAACATCCCGACGAAGCAAGCGCGCTGCTGCGCTATCTCGCATCGCCGGGCGTGCAGGACACCGTGCGCGCCACCGGGCTGGATCCGATCGCCGCGCACTGAAGAGGCACCGGAAGCCCCGCGCCGCGCGCCGTCTAATCCGGGCAGGCGGCGTTGTTTTCTGTGCGAAAATCCGCTTACATCCAGGCGCCGCTCGGGCAGGCGGCGGCATAACCGACATCTGAGAGCGCGCGGCATTGCCTGAGCGATGTACGACGCGAACCGCGAGGAGAACAAGCGTCGATGAAAGCTGATCATCCGATCCTGGAGACGAAGGCGGGCGGGCTTCGACCCGCACACCTCGAGTTTCCTGTTGGGCGGTGGCGAAATGGGCGCGCTCATCCGTGGCTTCGACTGGACGCGGACCTCTCTCGGCGCGCCGCATCAATGGCCGCAAAGCCTCAAGACGGCCATCCGCATCATGCTTACCTCGCGTCAGCCGATCTGGGTCGGCTGGGGCCCGGACCTGCTGTTCTTCTTCTATAACAACGCGTACAAGTCGATCATCGGCGGCAAGCATTCGCATGCGCTCGGCCAGCCGACCTCGGTCGTGTGGCGCGAAATCTGGAGCGATATCGGTCCGCTGCTCGACACGGCGCTCACCGGCACAGAAGGCATCTTCGTCGAACAGAAGCTGCTGAACATGGAGCGCAACGGCTTTCCCGAGGAAACGTATTACACGTTCTCGTACAGTCCGATTCCCGACGACGACGGCGCGCCCGCCGGCATCATCTGCGCGAACAGCGACGACACGTAGCGCGTGCGCGGCGAGCGGCAGATGCTGGTGCTGCACGAACTCGCGACGTCGGCGGCGGAGGCGCGCACCTGGCAAGACGCCTGCACGCTGTCCATGCACGCGCTGAACAACGCGCCCGCGATGTGCCCTTTGCGCTGCTCTACGCGGCCGAGCCGGGCGGCGACACCGCGCGGCTGGTCGGCGCGAGCGGGATCGAGCCGCAACACCCCCCGCCGCGCCCGCAACGCTGCACGCGGCGCACGCCGCACCGTGGCCGGTCTTCGAGACGCTGCGCGACGGCCAGCCGCGCGTCATTGACGACCTCGCCGCCGTCTTCGGCGCGCTGCTGCCCGCCCGCCGGGGCCTGGAACGCGCAGCCGCGACGCGCGGTGGTGCTGCCCATCGCGCCGTCGGGCGAGACCGGGCGCGCGGGCGTGCTAATCGCCGCGCTCAATCCGTACCGGCTGTTCGACGACGGCTATCGGCTCGTTCATGAATCTGGTCGCGGGGCAGATCGGCGCGCCCATCGGACACGCGCACGCCTACGACGAGGAGCGCCGCCGCGCCGAAATCGACCGCGCCAAGACCACCTTCTTCTCCAATATCAGCCACGAGTTCCGCACCCCGCTCACGCTGATGCTCGGCCCCATCGAAGAACTGTTCGCAAACCCCGGGCGCGTGGGCCCGGAGGACGCGCGTCTCATCGAGATCATGCAGCGCAACGGCCTGCGCCTGCTCAAGCTCGTCAACGCGCTGCTCTACTTCTCGCGCATCGAGATCTAGCGGCAGCCAACCGATATCGCCGCCTTTACCGCCGAACTCGCGTCGCTGTTCCGCTCGGCCATCGAATCGGCGGGGCTGCAGTTACTGATCGACATTCCGTCCGCGCCTGTCATCGCCGATATCGACCGCGACATGTGGGAAAAGGTCGTGCTGAACCTGCTGTCGAACGCGTTCAAGTTCACCTTCGAAGGCGCGATCGGAAGGCGCGATCGACGTGTGGCGCTCGCGGTGGATGCGCACGGCGGCATCGAAATGAAGGTGCGCGACACGGGCATCGGCATTCCGGATGAAGAACTCGCGCGCGTGTTCGAGCGCTTCCATCGCGTCGCGGGCGCGACGGGGCGTTCGGTGGAAGGCAGCGGCATTGGCCTGGCGATGGTGCAGGAACTGGTCAAGCTGCACGGCGGCGCTATTTCGGTTGGTTGCGAGCGAACCGGGCGCGTGCTTCACCGTGACGCTGCCCGCCACGCATGCGGCCGGCGCACAAGGAGGGCGCGGCCGATATGACGGATGCGTCACGCGCCGAAGCCAGCAGCCGTGCGCGACGACGACTATTATCTGACTGCCGAACTGCTCGCATGTCTGCGCCGCGAAACCGAACAGAAGCTGCGCAACGAATCGCGCATGCTGGAAGTGCTGAATCGCGTCGGCACCGCGGTCGCGGGCGAGCTCGATCTGTCGCGCGCGGTCAGCTTGGTCGTGGTCGATGCCACGACCAAGCTGACCGGCGCGGCCTTCGGCGCGTTCCGTTTTTCTATAACGTGCTCGACGACAAGGGCGGCCGCTATACGCTCTACACGCTGTCGGGCATGCCCAAGGACAGCTTCGCCCAGTTTCCGATGCCGCTTAACACGGCGGTGTTCGCGCCGACCTTCGAAGGAACCGGCATCGTGCGCTCGGGCGATATCACGCAGAACCCGCGTGTACAGACCGAAGACATGGGTAACAGGTGTGTCAGGACAGGAGTAACACATTTA